>DATIYD010000381.1:0-8067 GCA_035517975.1 Thermoleophilia bacterium
CCGCGGTCGATCTTGCGATCGACCCAGGCGAGCGCCTCGCCATCCTGGGCGCCAACGGTTCGGGCAAGTCGACGCTGCTCAAGGTCATGGCCGGCCTCGTCCAGCCCACCCACGGCACCGTCGCCGCCTTCGGCCGGCGCATCGACGACGGCGCCCTGCACGACGAGGCGACAGCGCAGGCCTTCCGGCGCCGTGTCGGCATCGTCTTCCAGAGTGCCGACGCGCAGCTCTTCAGCCCTACCGTGCGCGACGAGGTCGCCTTCGGACCGCTGCACCTCGATCTGCCCCGCGAGGAGATCCTCGCCCGGGTCGACGACACCCTGGCCATGCTGGGCCTCGGCGCGCTCGCCGAACGGGCGCCCTACAACCTGAGCGGCGGCGAGAAGAAGAAGGTGGCCCTGGCCAGCGTGCTGTCGATCAACCCCGAAGTCCTGCTGCTCGACGAGCCCACGAACGGGCTCGACCCGCGCACCCAGGAGTGGCTGATCGAGTTGCTCGAGCAGCTCCACGCGGCCGGCAAGACGATCGTCGTGGCCACCCATCAGCTCGATCTGCTCGACCGCCTGGTCGATCGCGCGCTCGTCCTGGGCGAGGACCATCGGCCGGCGGCCGACGGGCCGCTCGGCGCCGTGCTGGCCGACCGCGACCTGCTGCTTGCGGTCAACCTGATCCACGAGCATGCGCACCACCACGGCACGCTGCTGCACTCGCATCCGCACGCGCACCCGCCCGGCTGCGAGCACCACGACCAGCAGGCGCCGGAGCACGATCACGAGCATCGCCTCGGCGCTCGCGAGGAGCCCGTCGCCGCCGACCGGCCGAGATCGGCCGACGGATCGTCGGACGAGACATCATGATCGTCTTCGCATGACAGCGGCGGGCGTGACCGTGAGACAGGCCGGGGCGAGCGATGCACCCGCGCTCGCCGACCTTGCCACGGAGCTGGGCTATCCGGTCGACGCCGCAGGCATCGCGCGACGCCTGAGCGGCCTGCTGAGCGGCCGGGACGACGTCGTCTTCGTGGCCGTCACCGACGAGACCGAGATCGTGGGCTTCGTGCACGCGGCCGAGAAACGCCTGCTGGTGAGCGACCCGTTCGTCGAGCTCGAGGGGCTGATCGTCACGGCCGGGGCCCGGCGCCGCGGCGGAGCCGGCGAGCTCATCGCTGCGGTCGAGCGCTGGGCGATTGCGCGCGGTGTCACCGAGCTGCGCGTGCGGGCTCGCGTGGAGCGCGACGTCGCCGACCTGTTCTATCGCCGGCAAGGCTTCTCGCTCGAGAAGGAGCAGCGCGTCTTCGCCAAGCAGCTCCGGGTGTAGACTGTTGCCCCACCACGACGGCCGCCACGGCGCCCGTCGCACGCGTCCCATCCGCTTTCACCATCAGAGGCCGTTCTGCAACCTTTTCGCCGATGACGCCGTCTAACCGTAAGGACCACACCGATCTGCCCGAGCCGAGCCCGCACGACATCGCGGCCGCGGCGGCGGGCGATCACCAAGCGTTTCGCAGGATCGTCGAAAGGTACCAGGGCATGGTCTACACGATGGCCTACAACCTGCTCGGCAACCACATCGATGCCGAAGACGCCTCGCAGGAGGCGTTTCTGCGGCTGCACCAGAAACTGAGCGGGTTTCGCGGCTACTCGACCTTCACCACGTGGTTCTTCCGCCTCTCGCTGAACGCGATCATCGACTACCAGCGCCGCGACCGGAAATACGGTGCGCTGCCCGACGTGCCCGAGCCGGTCGCCGATCCCGAGGCCGACGTGCTGCGGCGCGACGGCTACGCGCGCGTCATGCGAGCGCTCGGCGATCTGCCCCCCGACTACCGCCTGCCGCTCGTGCTGCGCGATCTGTACGGGCTGCGCTATGGCGAGATCTCCGACGTGCTCGACCGGCCCCTGGGCACGATCAAGGCCTGCGTGCACCGCGGGCGCACGTCGCTGCGGCTGCGGCTGCGCGCGAGCGGCGCGATCGACGAGGAGACCTGATGGACTGCGTATCGTGCCGCGAGGTCGTGCAGCGCTACATCGACGGCGAGCTCGACGACGGCCAGGTCGTAGAGTTCCAGCGACACCTGAGCTTCTGCGCCGACTGCGCCGCCGAGCTGCAGGGCATCACCGCGGCCCGCGGCGTGCTCCAGGCGACGCGCGAGGTCATGGTCGACGTGCCGGCCGGCTTCGCCGACCGCGTCATGACAGCCATCGAGGCCCAGCCCGAACCCTCGCCGCTCGAACGGGCGCTGTCGTCCGCGACCGGCGGCGTGCTGCCCGGGCGCATCCCGCGTCGCGTGCGCCACTACGCGTACTACGCCTTCGCGGTGGCGGCCGTGATCGTCGGCCTGCAGCGTAAGTACGGCCACAAGCCGCCCGAGGGCGAGGTCAAAGTGTGAGCGCGGCCGTCGCCCTCACCCGCGAGCAGATCGAGGAGCTCATCCCGCATCGTCCGCCGTTCCTGCTGCTCGACGAGGTCGTCGAGCTCGTTCCCGGCGAGCGCTGCCACGCCCGCCGCCTGGTGCGCCCAGACGACTGGTGGTTCGCCGGGCATTTTCCCGGCAACCCGGTCATGCCGGGCGTGCTGATCGTCGAGGCGCTCGCCCAGGCCGGTGTCGTGACGGCGCTCTCGCATCCGGCCAACGCGGGCAGGCTGATCCTCTTCGCCGGCATCGACAAGGTGCGCTTCAAGCGCGTCGTCGTGCCGGGCGACACGCTCGACCTGAAGGTCGAGGTCACGATGGCCCGCAGCGCGGTCGGACGCGGCAAGGTGAGCGCCTCCGTCGGCGGCGATCTCGCGTGCCGCGGTGAGCTCATGTTCGCCATGACCGACGCCGACGAGACGGCCGCCGGCCGGGCGCGCCTGAGTCCCGGGGCGGGAGAGGACCGGTGATCGGTCTCCGTCGGGGCCTCGTCCACGGCGCCAAGATCGCCGCGCTCGGCGTGTCGATCCCCGAGCGCGTGCTCACGAACGCCGAGCTCGCCGGCACCATCGACACCTCCGACGAGTGGATCTCGTCGCGCACCGGCATCCGCGAGCGGCGCGTCTGCCGGCCCGACCAGGCGACCTCCGACCTGGCCGTTGAGGCGGCCAACGACCTGCTGACCGCCAACGGCCACCGGGCAGAAGGCATCGACCTCGTGGTCAGCACCTCGCTCGTGCCCGACACGCTGTTCCCGGCCACGGCCTCGGTGATCGCCGAACGTATCGGCGCCGTCAACGCCGGCGCCTTCGACGTGCAATCGGGTTGCACCGGGTTCGTGTACGGGCTCGCCGTCGCCACGGCGTTCGTCTCGGCCGGCATCTACGACACCGTGCTCGTGACCGGCGCCGAGGCCGTGTCGAAGGCGCTCGACTGGCACGACCGGTCGACCTGCGTGCTGTTCGGCGACGGCGCCGGCGCGGTGCTCGTGCGGCCCAGCGACAACGGCTCGATCTTCGCCTTCGACCTCGGCAACGACGGCACCGGCGCGCCCTTCCTCAACATGCCGGCCGGCGGCACCAGGCTGCCCGCCAGCCACGAGACGGTCGACGCCCGCCAGCACTTCCTGCGCATGAACGGGCGCGAGGTCTACCGCTTCGCCACCAGGCGCGTGGTCGAGTCGTGCCAGAAGACCCTGGACGACGCCGGCCTGTCGGCCGCCGAGGTCGACCTGTTCGTGCCTCATCAGGCCAACCTGCGCATCATCGAGAAGGTCGCCTCGCAGCTCGGCTTCAGCGACGAGCAGGTCTTCTGGAACCTCGACCGCTTCGGCAACACCTCGTGCGCCTCGATCCCGCTGTGCCTGCACGATGCCATGGCCCAGGGGCGCCTCAAGAAGGGCGACCGCCTGCTGATGGTCGGTTTCGGCGCCGGGCTCACCTGGGGCTCGTGCCTGACGAGGTGGGAGCTGTGACGACCCGTCGTCTCGCGAGCGGCTCCAGCCGCGCGTGATCGCGCTCCTCTTTCCCGGCCAGGGCTCGCAGGCCGTCGGTATGGGCTGCGACTTGTGCGACACCTACCCGGCCGCGCGCGAGGTCTTCGACGAGGCCAGCGAGGTGCTCGGCTACGACCTGAGCGGTCTCTGCCGCCTGGGCTCGGCCGAGGAGCTCGCCCGTACCGAGATCACCCAGCCGGCCCTGCTGGCTCACTCCGTGGCCGCCCTGCGCGTGCTCCTGGCCGGCGGCCTGACCTTCGCCGCCGCTCTCGGCCACAGCCTGGGTGAATACACGGCGCTCGTGGCGACCGGGGCGCTGGGCCTGCGCGACGCGCTCGTGCTGGTGAAGGCGCGCGGCGAGGCCATGGCCGCCGCCGCCGCGCGCAACCCCGGCGCGATGGTCGCGGTGCTTGGTCTCGAAGCCGACGCCGTCGAGGAGCTCTGCGCCGGCCTCGACGACGTCTGGCCGGCCAACTTCAACTGCCCGGGGCAGGTCGTCGTGAGCTGCGCGGACGGGGCCGCCGCGGCCCTCGAAGAGGCCGCCGCGGCGGCCGGCGCCCGCCGTGTCGTGCGCCTCGCCGTGGGCGGCGCCTTTCACTCGCCGCTGCTGGCCCCGGCCGCCGCCGCCCTGCGCGAGCCGCTCGCGGCGGTCGCCTGGTCGCAGCCGTCACCGGCCTTCTTCTCGACCTGCAGCGCCGCCTTCGAGCACGACGGCTTCGCGGCACTGCTCGAGCGCCAGCTCGTCTCGCCGGTGCGCTTCGAGGCCTCGATACGTCGCCTGGCGGCCGCGGGATACAATGCGTATCTCGAGGTCGGCCCGGGGGCCGTGCTCACCGGCCTCGTCAGACGCATCGACGGCTCGGCCGCCACGGCGACCGCCGGCGACGTCGGCTCGCTCGCCGGCGCCCTCGACGGGGGCTGGATCACCACCGGGGAGGCAGACCGATGACCACGACCATCGACCTGAGCGGCAAGATCGCGCTCGTCACCGGCGCCGGCCGCGGCATCGGCCGCGAGATCGCGCTCACCCTGGCCGCCGCCGGGGCCGCCGTCGCCGTGAACGACTTCGCCGGCGAGGACGCCTGCCGGGCCGTCGTCGCCGAGATCGAAGCGCTGGGCGCCGCGGGTCTCGTCGTCATGGGCGACGTGGGCGACGAGCAGAGCGTCGCCGCGACGGTCGACCGCGTCGAAGCCGAGCTCGGCCCGCTCGGCATCGTCGTGAACAACGCCGGCATCACCCGCGACAACGTCGTCATGCTGATGAGCCCCGACGAGTTCGACGGCGTCGTGCGCACCCATCTGCGGGGCACGTTCCTGGTCTCCAAGGCGGCGGCCCGCAAGATGCTGCGCCGCCGCGACGGCTCGATCGTCAACATCTCGAGCGTCGTCGGCCGCCGCGGCAACGCCGGTCAGGCCAACTACGCCGCCGCCAAGGCCGGTATCATCGGTCTCACCAAGTCGCTCGCCAGGGAGCTCGGGGCGCGCTCCATCCGCGTCAACGCCGTGGCCCCGGGCTACATCGACACCGCGATGACCCAGGCCTTGCCCGACGAGGTCAGGCAGGTGATCGTCGACAACACGCCGCTCAAGAGCATCGGAGCGGCGTCCGACGTGGCGAACGCCGTGTTGTTTCTCGCATCGCCGCTCTCGCGATACATTACCGGGTGCACACTCCCGGTCGACGGCGGTCTCGGCATCTGACCTGAAAAGCGACGAGAGGCCGCGGTGGTCCGGCCTTTTCGACAAGGAGCTGTCCCACATGAGCAACGATCCCCGACGAGTCGTCGTCACCGGCATGGGCCTCGTGTCGCCCCTCGGCTGCGACGTCGAGCGGGTGTGGTCGCGTCTGATCGCCGGGCAGTCCGGCGTCGGGCTCATCCGCAACTTCGACGCCTCGTCGCTGCCGGTCCGGATCGCCGCCGAGGTGCGCGATTTCGACCCGCTCGAATACATGGACCGACGCACGCAGCGCCGCATGGACCCCTTCGCCCAGTACGCCCTCGCGGCCGCGATCCTGGCCTGCGACGACTCCGGCATCGACGTGAGCAAAGAGCCGGAGCGCATCGGCGCGCTCGTGGCGAGCGGCGTGGGCGGGCTCGGCACCTTCGAGGATCAGCTCCACACCCTGTGGGCCAAGGGCAACGACCGCATGAGCCCGCTCTTCATCCCTATGATGATCCCCAACATGGCAGCCGCGCAGATCTCGCTCGCGCTCGGCACCAAAGGACCCCTCAGCACCGTGTGCACCGCCTGCGCGGCCAGCACCAACGCGATCGGCGACGCCTTCGAGACCGTGCGCCGCGGCGAGGCCGAGGTGATGTTCGCCGGCGGCAGCGAGGCGCCGGTCTGCAATGTCGGTGTCACCGCCTTCTCCGCCATGCGTGCGCTTTCGACGCGCAACGACGAGCCCGACAAGGCGAGCCGCCCGTTCGACCGTGAGCGCGACGGTTTCGTCATGGGCGAGGGCGCCGGCATCATCGTGCTCGAGGAGCTGCGCCATGCCGACGCTCGCGGAGCCACGATCTACGGCGAGATCGTCGGCTACGGCATGAGCTCCGACTCGTTCCATCTCACGCTGCCCGACGAGACCGGCGAGTCGCAGGCGCGGGCCATGCGCATGGCCATCGACAAGGCCGGCATCGACCCGGCCGAGGTCGACTACATCAACGCCCACGGCACCTCCACGCCGCCCGGCGACATCGCCGAGACGCGCGTGATCAAGCTCGCCCTCGGTGAAGAGAACGCCCGCAAGGTGGCCGTCTCGTCGACGAAGTCGATGATCGGCCACTGCCTGGGCGGCTCCGGGGCGCTCGAGGCCATCTTCTCGATCCTGACGATCGATCGCGGCGTCATCCCGCCGACCATCAACCTGACCGAGCCCGATCCCGAGTGCGATCTCGACTACGTGCCGCTCACGGCGCGCCCCGCGACGGTCAACGTCGCCGCCTCCAACTCGTTCGGCTTCGGCGGCCACAACGCGACGCTCGTCTTCCGGCGCTTCGGCTGATGACCGTCACGGTCGAGATCGCCCGGCGCGGGAACGGGCCGCAAGGCCGTCGCTGGGTCTGTCCGAGCTGCCACGCCGATCACGACCCGGCGGCGGTCAAGACCAACCTCTCGGTGTGCCCCGCCTGCGGTTACCACGACCGCATCGGCGCCCGCGAGCGCATCGCGCAGCTCGCCGACGTCGCGACGTTCGTCGAGTACTGGGGGCATCTGCGCACGCTCGACCCGCTCGAGTTCGTCGATCTCGAGCCGTATCCCGAGCGCGTCCGCGAGGCCCAGGCCGCGAGTGGTGTGGGTGAGGCGATCGTCGCCGGCACGGCGACGATCGACGACGTCCCCTGCGTGCTCGCCGTCATGGACTTCGGGTTCATGGGCGGCAGCATGGGCAGCGTCGTCGGCGAGAAGCTGTGGCGCGCCGCCGCGGCGGCCGCCGACGGCGGCCGCCCGTTCGTGGCCGTGGCGAGCTCGGGCGGCGCCCGCATGCAGGAGGGCGCCCTGTCGCTCATGCAGATGGCCAAGACCACCTGTGCCGTCGATCTCCTGAACGACGCCCGGGTGCCGTTCGTAGCCGTCATGGCCGACCCCTGCACCGGTGGCGTCGTGGCGAGCTTCGTGAGCCTCGCCGACATCTGCGTGGCCGAACCCGGCGCGCTGCTCTATTTCTCGGGCCCGCGCGTCATCTCGCAGACCACCCGCGAGCAGCTTCCGGCCGACTTCGGCACCGCCGAGCGCAACCTCGCGCTGGGTCACCTCGACGCCGTGGTGCCCCGCGCCGAGCTCAAGACCACGCTGGCCAGCTACCTTCGACTGCTGAAGGGAGGTGGTCAGCATGACAGACTCGAACGACGAGCAGGGTCACGATTTGGAGGAGGCCGCACGCGACGGTTGGCTCGGGCAGCGTCTGCAAGAGTTGCGGCGGCTTTCAAGAATCCCGGGAGTGAACCTGTCGGAGGAGGCGGAGCGGCTTCAGGAGCTCCTGAAGAGCCGCCGGCATGAGCGCCGCCGCCACGATACCTGGCTGACCGTCCAGATCGCGCGCAACAAGGACCGCCCGCGCACGAGCGAGTACATCGGCTACCTGATCGAGGGCTTCGAGGAGCTCAAGGGCGACCGCCTGCGGGCCGACGACCGGGCCGTGATCGGCGGCCTCGGC
>DATIYD010000382.1:0-14388 GCA_035517975.1 Thermoleophilia bacterium
CGCACGCTGCTCGCCGACGCGGGCGCCCTGGTCGACGAGGAGACCCAGCTCGCGCGGCTGCCGCGCGAGCTGGTCGAGGCGACCCTCGCTCGAGTGCCCCGAACGGCGCTGCTCGCGGCGCGCGACCCGCGCCACGACGCGCTGCTCGATCACAGCCGCACCTTCGCGACCCACGACGGCATGGGCGCCATGTGCCTCGACCACCGCACCGGCGAGCGCCGGCCCTCGACGGCCGCCGACCTGCGCGAGGCGATGACCGTGGCCGACGCCCTCGACGAGATCGGCGTGCTCTGGTACACCGCCTATCCCTGCGACGAGGATCCGGCCCTGCAGTCGCTGCGCGGCCTGCAGGCCATGCTGGCCGGCAGCGGCAAGCACGTGCAGGGCGAGGTCACCGATCCGGCCGACGTGCCCTACGTCATGGAGATGCTGGCCGCCGCGAGCCCCGGCGGCGTGTGGCGGCCCGAGCGGCCGATCTTCTCGATCGTCTACTGCCCGGTGAGCCCGCTGCAGCACGACGCCGAGAGCCTCGAGGCCGCCATCCTGCTCGCCGAGCAGGGCGTGCCGATCACCTGCTACAGCCTGGCCATGGCCGGCGCCACGGCGCCGCTCACGCTCGCCGGCACGACGGTGCAGACCAACGCCGAGGGTCTGGCGGCCTTCGCCATCCTGCAGCTCGCGGTACCGGGCTGCGCGCTCATCTACGTGGCCAACGCCGGCGTCATGGACATGCGCAGCTCGACCTACACCTCGGCCGGCCCTGAGGAGATCCTGCTCAACACCGCCCTCACGGAGATGGGCCGTCACTACGGCGTGCCCGTGCTGTCCTGTGGCCTGTCGACCGACGCCAAGGAGTTCTGCGTGCAGGTCGGTTCCGACGGCGGTCCGATGGCTTACGCCACCATGCTGGCCGGCGCCGACCTGCTGACCGGCGCCGGCATGCTCGACTCGGCCCAGCTCCTGCACCTGCCCAAGCTGATCCTCGACGCCGAGCTGATTCGCCAGGGTCGGCGTCTCATGGAGGGCATCGCCTTCGACGACGAGCACGTCATGCTCGACGTCATGGCGCGCGTCGGACCCGGCGGCCACTTCCTGGCGGCCCGTGAGACCCGCCGCTTCCTGCGCAGCGGCGAGCTCCAGATGCCGCAGCTCTTCGTGCGCGGCTCTTACGACGGCTGGGTGGCCGAGGGCAGGGGCGAGACGCAACGGGCGACCGAGCGGGTCGACGAGATCCTCGCCACCCACCATCCCCTGCCGCTGCCCGACGGCGCCGCGGAGCACATCGAGGAGATCATCGCCGCCGCCGCGGCCGAACGCGGCGTGGCGGTGCGGTAGACGCAGCGGGCGGCGACGGCGGCCGCGCGCGCGGCCGCCGTCGGATACCACGACGCGCCAATGGACGGCAACGAGCACCCGCTATCTCAGGAACTTGCCGACGAAGGGCGAGGTCTCACCCTGGCGCAGGTAGTGGCCCGACGGGCCTTCGCCGAGGAACTCCGAGAACCAGGACTCGTGCTCGACCTCCTCGTTCAAGATGGCGAGCGCGAGATCGTAGGTGCGGTGGTCCTTGCCGGCAGTCAGGTTGCAGATCTGCGTGTAGCCGCGCACCGCGCAGCGCTCCGCCTCGACCAGGACACCGAGCATCGCCTTGACGTCGCTCGGGTCGTCCGGCAGGGAGGCCGGCGGGCAGGCCGACTGGTCGTGGAAGGCGTTCATGTGGCCGGGCAGGGCGCCGCCCAGCTCGTAGATGCGCGGCACGAGGGCCTCGAAGTGGTTGCGGTCCTCGATGCGGGCGGTCTCGGCGATCTGCTTCAGACCCTCGCCCTCGAGCCCGATCAGGTTCACGCGCAGGATGGTGTAGTAGTAGAAGGTCGTGAGCTCGGCGCCGGCGTTGGCCACCAGCAGGCGCACCAGCCCGTCGACGTCGACACCCGTGCGTTCCACCATCTCTCGAGCGACTCTGGCCATGGCCCCTCCTTGCGTGGCTCGCCAATCACGGTGACGTTGCCCCGCGAGCCGACCCCGATAACCGTCCCGACGTGACGACCACGCGCCTGAAGGCTGCGGACCGCGGCGCGAGCCACGGCCGCGGCGCGACGGCCGAGTCGACCAGCCGTCGCGAGGTGCGAGGCTGGTCGACTCGCCTGGTCACGACGTGCCGGTCACTCCGGCGGAATCTCGCGGAAGGCATAGCTGACGTTGATGCCCTTGCCCCGCTGGTAGTAGCGGCTGATCCAGTAGTAGACGAAGGCGCCGACCAAGATGAGACCCACGACGATGTAGGGCGTCGTGCCCTTCAGGCCATAGCCCCCGTAAGCAAGGAACGCGACCAGGGCGGCCGTCCCGGCGATCGCCCCGATGACACCGAAAAGGGTGACCAGGGGGACGCCCCACAGGTTGTGCTGGGATCCCGGTGCGGCTTGGAACAGGGCTTTGGCGCGGTAAGGCAGCAAGGCTGCGGCGATCGCGCTGAACACGAAGACATAGCCGCAGGCAAGGGTCACACCGAGGGTCAGGCTGGTCCACTTCGCGAGCTCGTTGTACCCGATGATCACGAGCGCGCCCAGGACGAAGTAGATGAGATGGGCGTTCACCGGGGTGTGGAGCTTCGAATGGACCTTCGAGAACCAGGCCGGCAGGATCCGGTCGAGCGACATGCCCACCATGATGCGGGTCACGCCGATGTAGCAGTTGCAGGTGATCTGCAGCGAGGCCAGCATGAAGCTCACGGCCGCCAGGATCGTGATGATCGGGTAGGGTGAGATCACGATGGCGAACATGCCGGGGAACGGCAGAACGCTGCCGATGCCTTTGCCCGAGGCGCTCACGCCCCCGTAGTACGAGGCCGACGCGGCATTGAAGAAGCCGGTCCCCACGGCGCGCTGCTCGGCGGCGGCGAGGATCGCCAGCACGACACCGACCGCGATCAGCGAGCCGACGATGATGAACATCTGGTTCTTGAAGACGCGGGCGCCCTTGATCTCGCCGCCCTGCTCGACGCTGTAGGTCGCCCACTGGGTGCTGGTCCAGGCGATCGGCGCGGCGAGCAGCGTGGCGCCGAGCGCGAACTTGGGAGCAAGGTTGTACCCGGTGGCGCTCACGTCGTGTTGCAGCCAGTTGTAATAGGCTGGGTTCTTGTCGACGATGCCGTTGAAGTGGTTGATGGCGGTGGCAAAAGCGGCCGGGCTCGTGCGCAGGAACTGGACCAGCATGATGACGACGAGGATGCCGGTGGCGGCGAACATGAAGTACTGCAGCCGCACGTAGTTCTTGAAGCCCGACACCAGCAGGGCCGCCATGGCGGCCGCGCCGATGATGCTCGTGATGACGATCCCATTACGCGACTCGGCCCAGACGCCGGCGTTGATCAGGCCCGTGCTGTGGTAGTGCACGCCGAGGCCCAGAAAGAGCGGCGCGAGACCCAGGTTGGCGAAGAGCCAACCGGCCAGGGCCACCCATTGCAGGATCCAGATCACGAAGCCGCTCATCACGATCGGAAAGCCGATCGTGCCACCCAACACGCGGCTCTGGAACACGTAGTCGCCGCCGCTGCGCGGCATGGCGGTCGCCATCCACACGTAAGCGAGGGCGATGGGCAGCTCGAGCAGCGTCGCAAAGAGGCAGGCCGCCCAGACGGACACGCCCGGGAACGCCTCGGGTGCCCAGACGAAGGTCCAGGGGAAGATGACCCCCATGGTGAGGAAGTTGTACATGAACGCCGACCAGGGCGACATGACCCTGGACAGCCCGGAAGCCTTGCGGCTGAAGACTTCGGGCCGCTGCGGCGTTGCGCTTGGCAGGTCGGCTGCTTCCATCGTTACCTCCACGCAGAGAACGAACCGGTCCGGCCGGTTCGTCGAAGTCAAGGGTCCACGCTCAACCTGAGGTCATTTGATAGCCCACTACCTTGCCGGGCTCGAGGGTCACAAGGCACCCGCGCAGGACGCCCTCGCCGTACTCGCTGCCGGGGTTGATCACGGTCGTGCGACCGATCTTCACGAGGCCGCGAGCCTCGTGGATGTGACCGGTCAGCATGAGCAGCGGCTGGTACTTCTCGACGACCTTGCGCGAAGCGGTGCTGCCGGCCGGCGCGAACTGCGGCACACCGGCGACCATGATCGGCGCGGGAGGGTCGCTGTCCCAATCAAGCTTGGGACACTCGTCCAGCGTGCTGTTGTAGGGTGGGACGTGTACGTTGAAGATGGCGCTCGTGAAGTCGTCGATGCCCTGCAGCGACGCTTCGAGCAGGACCTCCAGCGTCTCCTCGTCGGTCTCCCTGGGCGTCTTCCAGGGCGTGGGGTTGCTGTGACCGCAACTGGCCATCGGGTAGGTCTCGTCGAACAGCACGACCTTGCCGTCGCAGTTGATGACGTGTTCGCTCGGGGTAGTCTCGAGCACGTCGATCAGCTCCTGCGGATCGTCGTTGCCGCCCGTGACGTACCACTTCACCGGAGTCCCCGCGAGACGCTCGTCGGCCAGGGCGATCCACCGTTCCAGACGCTCGCGGGCGAGGCGCCTGAAGGTGGCCTCGACCCTGCTCTCGTCGGCCTGCATGGCGCGAAGCTCCTCCTCACTGATCACGGTGTGGTAGAAGCCGAGCGTCTCGACGCGCTGTTTCATGTTCTGCAGCTCGCCGTCGGAGTCCAAGGTGAAGTGCTCACCCTGCAGCGTGACGCGGTAGTGGCCGGCGCCCTCGTCGACGATCGGGACCATGAACTTGCCCATCACGTCGCCGCCCATGACCAGGTGGTCGACCTGGTAGAACTTCGCGCCGTTCAAGAACTTGCGAAAGGTGCGCTCCGAGGCGTGCACGTCGGTCGCGTAGAACAGACGCACGCGCTTCGGCGCTCCACCGTTCTTCTTGCTCCACAATGCCATCGCCGCCTCGTCTCAATCGATCTCGTTGTACCACTTGACCTTGTCGCCGACCCTGGCGCGCAGGCGCCAGCGCATGCCCTTGGGGTAGTCGTCGACGGTAGCGCGCAGTTCGGCGACGCGACCGGCGACCACCTCCCTGTCCTCAGCGGCAAGGTCGAGATGTGGCAGGTAGTCGCGCACCTTGTCGAGGTTCATGGTGGTCGTACGCCACAGACCCCACTCCCCGGCGCACAGCTGAGCTACGCGCGACGAGTTGACGACATCATCGTCGCCGCTGCCGATCGCGTGCTCGCGCAGCAGCATGATCGTGTCGATGATGTCCTTCTCGTTGATCTCCACGATCTGCATCTTCTCGAGCAGGAGCTCCGCCAGCGGGATGGTGGGATCGTCGACTTCGAGGCGGTCCTTCCAGGGAATGGTGTGGCAGAAGTCCAGCCGGTCCATGAACACATCGACGTGCAGACTCGTCTGCGGGTCGTTGAAGATCAGGCGACCTGCCTCTGCCTGGAAGCTGTTGACCTCGACGTCCGCGGCGTATCCCATGGCGGCGAAGAGGTCGCCTATCGGCTTTGCCTGCTTCCCGTAGGCGGCGAAATCGAGGTCGGTGTAGACGCGGTTGAGCTTCGCCTGGATCCAGGCGAACTCGGGGCAGTGGTGGTGAAAGGCAAGCGCCCCGAGGATGCGCAGCACGACACCGTTCTGCTTGCCGGCCTCGACGATGCGCAGAGCCTCGTCCTCGAACTGCTTCGCAAGAGCGGCATCTACCCTGCCGATGCCGAACTCGCCTTCGGGGCGCGGCGCCATCTGGCTGCTCATCTGAGTCTTCCGGCCGGTCGCGCCTCGCCAGGTCCGAGAGGCCGGCAGCCGGCCCTCCGACCGTCGGGCGTGACGGCGGCAGCCCCGACGGCGGCCGCTCGAGCACGTCCGCCGGTGTGCTGACGAAACCTCGTCCTCGCCGCAGGCCCTGTCGTTACGACAGACCGCCCACAGCCAGACAACGTGACCATCGCCTATCCTCGAAGGCCTCGCGCTCGTGCGCCGAGCGCTGCCCAACGAGAATTCCCCGCCCGACCGAAAACGAAGAGTGTCCTTGTCCGTATTGTCGGGCGATGACGCTCAGCCCCGCAGGCGAGCCCCCTCGCGATCGTAGAACGGCTTGGCGCTGAGCGTCGCCGGCACGATCCGCCCGGCGATGTCGACCTCGACATGCTCCGGCACGGTCGCGGTTGCCGCCGAAGGCGGCTCGAAGAATGCGAGACCTACAGCGGCGCCCAGCGTGTGGCCGTAGGCGCCCGAGGTGACACGGCCGATGTTCTCGCCCTCGAGACGCAACGACTCGCCGCGGTGCAGCAGCGGCTCGGGATCGTCGAGCCGCAGGTGCACGAGCCGGCGTCGCACGGGAGTGCCGGCGACCTCGACCAGGGCCGCGCGACCGGCGAAGTCCGTCGCTTTGTCGAGGGCCACCGTGGCCGACAGGCCGGCTTCGAACGGCGTGTCCGAAGGACCCATGTCGGTGCCCCACGACCGGTAGCCCTTTTCGAGGCGCAGGCTGTCGAGGGCGTGATAGCCGGCATGACGCAAGCCCGTGTCCGAGCCGGCCGCGACCAGCTGGTCGTAGAGCACCGGCAGCGACTCGGTGGGCACGTGCAGCTCCCAGCCGAGCTCGCCGGCAAACGACAGGCGCAACGCCAGCACATGCGCCCAGCCGACGTCGATCCACTGCGCGGTCGCAAACGGGAAGGCCCGGTCGCCGAGATCCGCGTCGGTCAGGCGAGCAAGAAGTTCGCGCGACGCCGGGCCGCTCACGGCCAGCACGCCGAACGCCGAGGTGAGGTCGGTCACGACCGCACCTTGGAGGTGGCGCCGCAGCCACTGGTAGGTCTTGGTCTGTGTCGCGGTCGGCGCCACGACGAAGAAGCTGTCCTCGGCGAGGCGAGTCACGGTGGCATCGAGCTCGACACCTCCGCGGCGGTTGAGCATGCACGTGTAGGTGACCGACCCCGGGTCTCGGTCGAGGTCTGCCGAGAAGATCCGCTGCACGTCGTCGAGAGCGGCCGCTCCTTCCACCCTGAGCTTGGCAAACGACGAAAGATCGAAGAGGGCGACGGCCTCGCGGGCCGCTCGATGCTCCTCAGCCGACGCGTCGAACCAGTTCTGGCGCCCGAAGGAGTAGCGGTACGCGGCCTCGGTGCCCGCCGGCGCGTACCAGTTCGCCCGTTCCCAGCCCGCCGTCTCGCCAAAGCAGGCACCGGCCGCGGCCAGTCGCTCGTAGAGCACGCCGCGTCGCAAGCCGCGCCCGGCCTCCCACTGCAGGTAGGGCCAGTGCATCGCGTAGAGCCTGCCGAGCGACTCGCGGGTGCGCTCGAAGAGGAAGGCGGCGTTGGCCTGGGCAGGCGGAAACCGCCGCACGTCGAGCTCCGAAGCGTCGACTGTGGGCGCTCCTTCGACGACCCACTCCGCCAGCGCACGGCCCACGCCCGCCCCGAAGATGATGCCCTGCGAGTTCAGGCCGGCGGCCACGTACAACCCCTGCAGCTCGGCGGTCTCACCGAGCAGGAAGTTGCCGTCGGGTGTGAAGCTCTCGGGAGCGTTGAGGAAATGCGCGAACCGGGCCTCTCGCAGGGCCGGCAGACGCACGCGCGCCTTGGAGAGCGGCAGCTCGAAGTGAGCCCAGTCGGGCTCGAACTCGCCAAAGGCGAACTCCGGCGGGATGGTCGAGGTGGGACGCGGCTTGCCATCCGGTTCAAAGGCGCCGACGACCAGGCCGCCCCGGTAGTGACGGGCGTAGAAGTGGCCGTCGAGGTCGCGCAGCATGGGCAGGTCGCGGGTGGCGCCGACGATGGGCTCGGTCTGCACCCAGAAGTGCTCGGCGGGGTGCATGGCCAGGCGCACCCCGGCCAGCGCCGCGAGGTCGCGCGACCAGAGCCCGGCGGCGATCACCGCCACCTCACACTCGACCGTGCCGCGGTCGGTCTCGACCCCGGTGACGCGTCCGCCGTCGCTCCGAAAGCCGGTCACCCGCGTACTCTCGACGACGCGCACACCGAGGTCGTTGGCGGCCTTGGCGGTGGCGTAGGTGACGATGCCCGGATTGACGGTGGCATCGCCGATGAAGCGCGCGCCACCGACGAGTCCGACGACGTCGAGCAGCGGCGAGACATCGGCGATCTCCTGCAGCGTCAGCCACTCTGCCGAGAGGTCATGGTGGCGAGCCATGGTCACGGCAAAGCCGATCTGGGTCATGCGCTCCGGCGTTCGCGCCAGCCACAGCGAGTCGTGCACGTAGAAGCCGACGTCGACGCCGGAGCGGCCCGCGAGGCCCTCGTAGAACTCGCGGCTGTACTTGGCGATCTCGGTGAGCACGTGCGTGCCACGGGTCGGCGTGACGAACCCGGCGGCGTGCCAGCTCGTGCCGCACGAGACGCGGTCGCGCTCGAGCACCACCGTATCGGTCCAGCCCAGCTGCGCGAGGTGGAAGGCGACCGAGACGCCGATGATACCTCCGCCGATCACCACGACCCGGGCTCGCGACGGCGGGCCGTCGGCGGCTCGCGGGTCGAACGTCGTGGCCGTTACGTCGGATTGACGAAGACGCTCTTCAGATTCGCTCATCACGTGCCTCCAGCACTCGGGCTCGCGGACGTTCTACCCGCGTACATGGGCGCAGAGTGCCGTACGCTGCTCGGCGGCGCTGCAAAACGAGAGTCGACAGTGCGGGCCGACAGTGCGAGCCGACAGCGCGGGCCGGCCACGAGGGCCGGCGGCTGTCGGCCGGCCGCGGAGATGCGCGATGAGCAGCGGCCGGGTTCACACGCGCCCGGCGCCGGGCGCGCGATCAGCCGCGCGACCCGGCGACGCGAGCGTGCCGTTTCAGGCGGCGCGCTCCAGACCGCGGGTCGCGTCGCCCGGAGTGTAGGAATGCGCACCCGCGCCGGCCAGCCTGCCTTGATCGACGATCAGGTACTCCTCGCGGATGGGCGCACCCGCCAGGAAGCACTCGAGGATCTCGCGGGTGCCGGCGGCGTACCGGGCCTGGGCGGAGAGTGTGGTCCCCGAGACGTGCGGCGTCATGCCGTGATGCGGCATCGTGCGCCAGGGATGCGAGCGCGGTGCCGGCTGCGGAAACCAGACGTCGCCCGCATACCCGGCGAGCTGTCCGCGCTCGAGCGCGGCGACCACCGCGTCGCGGTCGCAGATCTTGCCCCGGGCCGTGTTGACGATGTACGAGCCGGGCTTCATCCGGGCAAGCAGCCGAGCGTCGAACAGGCCTTCGGTCTCGGGGTGCAGGGGCGTGTTGATCGAGACCACGTCGCACACCTGCACCAGTGACTCCACGTCGCGGTGGAAGGTGAGCTCCAGCTCGTCTTCGAGGGCCTCGTCGAGGCGATACTTGTCCGTGTAGTGCAGCCTCACGTCGAAGGGCCGGAGTCGCCGCAGCACGGCGAGGCCGATGCGCCCGGCGCCGAAGACGCCGACGCTCATGCCCTCCAGGTCGTAGGCCCGCTCGACACAGTCGGCGATGTTCCAACCGCCGCTCACGACCCACTCGTACGAGGGGATGTAGTTGCGCACCAGCGCCAGGATCTGCATGACGACGTGTTCGGCGACGCTGACGCTGTTGGAGAAGGTGATCTCGGCGACGGTCAGACCGTGGGCCATCGCCGCCTCAAGGTCGACGTGGTCGGACCCTATCCCGGCCGTGATGGCCAGCCTGAGGTCCTTGGCTTTGGCGATGCGCTCGGCGGTGAGGTAGGCGGGCCAGAAGGGCTGCGAGATCACGACGTCGGCGTCGACGAGCTCGCGCTCGAAGACCGAGTCGGACCCGTCCTTGTCGGAGGTTACGACCAGCGTGTGGCCCTGGCTTTCGAGGAAGCGGCGTAGACCGAGCTCGCCGGAGACGCTCCCGAGCAGTTCCCCGGGGGTGAAGTCGAGCGCCTGCGGCGTGGGCAGCGTCTGGCCGTTCGGATAGCGGTCCAGCTGAGGCAGGGCGGCGCGCGGATATCGGCGCGGGTACCCGTCTACCGGGTCGGGATACAAGACGCAGAGGATCTTGGACATCTCCGGCTCTCCTGAAACGAGCCCACCGTCCGCGTCCCGCTCGCGATCACAGCACAAGCGCAGTCGGTGAGCGATCCAGTCACAGTGACAGTGGTTACCTTCCCCGATCCCGTTCGGCCGGGTCGGGCTCGTTTCGTTTCGGCGATCTGCGTCGCGGCCGGCGTCTTCGCTGCCGCCGCCGGGAATACGGAGTCAATGGACCAAGGCGCCCACCGAGATGAGGCCCGCGGCGGGGGCGACCTCGAGCGCCTGCGGGACTTCTACCACGCCTTCGGGCTGGGGTTCCCGCCGGCCGGCGACGCGCTCTTTGGCGACGGCGACACCGGCGAGCCCGGCGACTGGCAGGTGAGCCGACGCGGCCACAAGCTCGGCTACATGAGGGCAAGCGAGGTCTCGACCGACGAGCTCTTCGCTCTGGCACCCGCCTGGGAGATCATGCGCGTCGTCGTTCACACGTTCGAGCGCGCGCGCACCAAGCGCGGCGATGTGGTGACCGTGGGTGGCCATCTCTACTGCCGACCACGGGGCAGCTGGGGCAACGAGCGCTTTGCCTTCCTCCACATCTGGACCCTGTGCGCCGGCAAGGCCCTGCGCTTCGAGGACCTTCTCGAAGGCCTCGAGCTCACGCGCATGGGTCACGATAAGGGTTGCTCGGCCGCGTAGGGGTGCGTGGCGATCCAGGCTACTCGCGGACGTCGGCGCGACCGCCTCAGCCGAGGCGCAGGGCGACCACGAGCAGGTCGTCCCTGAGGCTGGTTGCAAAGGCCAGCGCGCTGTCGCGCACTCCCTCGGCGAGATGCTGCGCGCTGGCGCCACGAAGGCTGGCGACCGCTGCATTGAGACGCTGCTCACCGAACAGCTCGCCGTGGCGGCGCGCCTCGGTCACGCCGTCGGTATAGAGCACGAGGTAGTCCTCGAGGGTGAGCATCGCGTGGGCGTTGGTGTAGGTGCTCTTGAACGTGCCGAGTGGCGGACCGAAGACGACGCGAAGGGGAGCGCAGGAGAAGGGCCCGAGGTGGACCGGGGGTGGGTGTCCGGCGCTGGCGAAGCTCAGGTGCCCGGTCCGCAAGTCCAGCACAGCGAGAAAGGCCGTGACGTGCGATTCATCTGGCTCGTAGCGCAGCAGCGCCTCGTTGGTCTTGCCCAGCACGAAGGCCGGCGAAGGGTCGATGGCCGCGAAGGCGCGTGCAGTCGAGCGCACCGTCTCGGTCAAGCCCGCGGCGCTAACCCCCTTGCCCGCCACGTCGCCGATCAAGATCGCGACCTGACCGTCGTCGAGGAGAAAGACGTCGCTGAAGTCGCCACCGACCAACTCCGGCTCAAAGGCGGTGTGTGCCACCATGCCCAGCTCGAGGCCCGCGACCGAGGGTAGGGGGTGGAGAAAGCTCTCCTGCAGCGTGGTGGCGATGCTCCGTTGCTCCTCATAGAGCCGTGCGTTCTCCAGAGCAGACGAGATCGCCGCAGCGAGCTTGGCGGCGAAGTCTACGGTCTGCTCGCTGAAAGGCACGGCTTGGCGGTGGTGATTGAAGAACACGACGCCGAGGACCTCGTCGTGAGCGATCAGCGGCACGCAGAGCACGGAGCGCACGCCGAAGCGGCGCTGCACCTCGGGGATGCAGCGCGCGTCGCTCTCACAGTCGTCGATGGCGACGGGGCGACGCTCGGTGACCGCCATGATCATGAAGGGGGCTTCTTTTGAGCTCACGCTCTCGTGAATGACACCGGGCACAGCGGGATGGCCGTATTCGGCGATCCAGTCGTCGCCGTGCTTGACTGCGACCATGGCGCTGTCTGCACCGATCACGCCGAGGGCGGCGGCCACCACGCGCTGCATGATCCCCTCGACTCTGAGGGTCGAGTGGATCACGTCGTTGATCTCGTTGAGCGCCGCGGAGAACCGAGTCGCCTCGCGGTCGGCTGCAGCCAAGCGGGTGTTCTCCATGGCCAGCGAGACGGTCGCCGCGAGCTTGCGCGCGAAGTCGATCTCGAGATCGCCGAAGGCGCGCGCCTCCCTTCGATAGAAGAGCAGGCAACCGATCACCTCTTCTGTGGCGATCAGGGGCACGGCGAGCACCGCGCGCAACTCGCGCTCCAGCACGAAGCTTCCGGCGAGAGCAGGCTCAGCGGTGACATCGGCGATCGCGATCGGCTCTCTGCGCTCGGCGGCGCGCGTCGCATTGGGGGCCTCGAGCTCACTTTGGCGCAACCCGACGTCAGCGTCGGTGAGGCCGTACTGGGCGGCCACGACCCAGAAGGACTGCTCGCGCCGTTCGATGGTGCCGGCCTCCGCGGCCACGGCATGGACGCCCTGATCGAGTGCCCGCTGCATGACCTCCCCGAAATCGAGGGTCGAGTGGATGAGGCGGTTGATGGCATTGAGCGTCTCAGCGAGATCGGCACGGTCCTCAAGAGCATCGGCCTGCGCCTGGAGTCCCGTCGCCAGCTCCTCGACGCGAGCCTGCTCGGCGCGCTGCGCCTCACGGGCGGCCTCCGTGCGGCCAAGTGCGACGGCGGCCATCCGGCGCCGCTCGGTCTGCTCCCTCAGGCCATTGGCAAGCAGGCCGGAGAGTAGACCAGCCGAGAGCCAGATCGCCGCAGCGATCGCGGTCGTGGCCAGTGTGGAGCTGCTGCCAAAGCCGGCGACCGTCGGGTAGAAGGCAACGCCGGCGGCGAGGGCGACTAGGGCGCCGACCAGGGGACCTGCCAGGGCGCCGGCGATCACCGCGATGAGCGCCATCATGGATCCCGGCAGACCAAGGACGTGGCGGGTGTCGTGCGCGGCGTCCAGGGCGACCAGGATGGCGCCCTCGATCACGACACAAGCGACGAGCACGCCCCAGGGGTGGCGCCGAAGACGGTCGACCAGCCGGGTGGTCCGGCTTAACGTCACGGACGCTTCGAGGCGCGACGCCTTGACCTCTCGCTCCATCAGCTGCGCGCTGGCGATGGCCGCAGCGGCCTGTCCGGCGATGGCCTCGATCAGCTCGATCTCCTCGGAAGCGAAAGGCCGGCGCTCGCCGGGCTCGTCCACGACGATCAGCCCGATGAGACGCTCCCGGTGGATGATGGGGACGACGAGCAGCAGCAGGAAGGCGTGCCGGTCGACGTGTTGCAAGGGCATCGGCAGGTCGGTCTTTGCGTGGTCGACCACCGTCGTCTGCCTGGCCGAGATCACCTGCCTGACCGCCTCGGCGACGTCGTCAAAATCAAGACGCTGGGCCGAAACGGCCCTCGTTCCCCTGGTGACCGCGATGTCGACCTCCTCGCGTTCGTCGTCCCAGAGCTCGATCAGGACGCGTGAGTGATCGCTGGAGCGCAGCAGGAGCTCGGCCAGTGAATCCAGCATCTGGTTCAGGTCGACCATGCTCGCAGTCACCGTGGCGGCCTCCAGGAGCAGCCTGGTCGTCTGCAGCAGGCGCTCGCGCTCCGCTTCGATGCGCTTGCGTTCGTTGATCTCGCGGTAGTAGACGCTGATACCGGCGGGCGTCGGGTAGATGCGCACCTCGTACCAGTCGCCGGTGAGGATCGAGGACCGCTCCAAGACCGAGGGTCTGCCAAGCTCCATCGCCTGACGACACTTCGTCTCGAGCTCGCCGCCCTGTAGGTCGGGGAACAGCTCCCACGGCGTGTGACCGAGCAGGTCCTCGAGGGAGGTCTGCGTGATCTTTAGGGCGGCTCGGTTGGCAAAGACGTAGCGGTACTCCCAGTCCAGGGCGAAGAAACCCTCGTCGATCTCTTCGAGCATGTCGCGGGTGCGGGTGTCGCGGCGTGCAGAGAGTGAGGTCGTGCCGATGTCGCCGATACCGCTTTCCAGTGACTCCTTGGCCTGGTAGCCGACGACCTTCTTGACGAGCGTGACCTCGATGCCGCCGCTACGGCGCAGCTGCATCTCGTCACACAACCGCGAGATGAGAAACAGTCCGCGGCCATGGTCGAGAAGCGGGTCAGGCAGGGCCTTGGGATCGAAAGCGGCGACGTCAAAGCCGCGGCCCTGGTCCTTGACCGTGGCCCGAAGCCGAGTGTCCTCGAAGGCCAAAAGGATCTCGATATCAGCGTCCGAGCCGCTGTGACGGATGGCGTTGGTGCAGGCTTCCTCGATTGCCAGCACGATGTCGTTGACGATCGTCTGATCTGCGCAGTGCAGGGTCACGTAGTCGCGGATGCGCTCCCTGGACCGCAGCAGGCGGGAGGGCTCGGGAGCAATCGAGAAGCGCAAACGTGGCGGTGCAGGTCGGATTCCTGTCGTGTCGATCATGCTCACTACTTGTGCGAGGGCCCGCCGCGAGCCTACTTCACGGCGGCGCGAGGGTGACCGTTAGGCGATGTCGAGCCCGCAGGCGCCTACGGAGTGTCGCAGATGGCAGCCACACGGTCGAGGCCGTCGGGAAGAAGGCGTCGTTGTCGCCCTGCGGCGTTTTGGCTCGTCAGAGAGAACGGAATTGCGTCACGCCC
>DATIYD010000383.1:0-7550 GCA_035517975.1 Thermoleophilia bacterium
CCCGGAGGCGCGTTCGGCGAGCCGCACGCGGCGGCGCTCCTCGGCCTCCGCCCAGCGCCGGCGCTCGTCGGCCGTCTCGAGCAGGAGCTCGGGCACCGCCGTGGGCCGGCGCTCTGCGTCGATCGCCACGAACACGAGGTAGGCGGAGTTGGTGTGCAGCCACTCGCCGGTGACGAGGTCTTCGGCCTCGACGCGCACGCCGATCTCCATCGAGCTGTGTCCCGCCCAGTTGATGGTCGCCTTGCAGACCACGAGGTTGCCGATCTGCACGGGGAAGTGGAACGACATGCGGTCGATGGCCGCTGTGACCACCCGCGTGCGCGCGAAGCGGTAGGCGCAGGTGCCGGCGGCCTCGTCGATCTGCTTGAGGATCACGCCACCGTGGATGACGCCGAGGAAGTTGGCGTCGGCGGGCTGCATGAGCGCCGACAGCTCGATCGCGGTGTCGGCCGCCCGGATGGCGCCGGGGGGCGAAGGCTGGGTCGGCTGTGAAGGGGCCTCAGACGTCGAACGAGCCGGGCAGGCGGCGACGGCGGCGGTCGCGCGTCTCGCGACCGCCGCCGCCGGAGTTGTCTTTGCGGCG
The DNA here is from genome assembly GCA_035517975.1 of Thermoleophilia bacterium. Lineage (GTDB taxonomy): Bacteria > Actinomycetota > Thermoleophilia > UBA2241 > UBA2241 > Bog-752. The sequence goes on from DATIYD010000383.1 coordinate 584, forward strand.
ATCGCCTTTGCGGCGGTCCATGATGACGGTGATGTTGGGATTTTCCTTGTAGCGCTCGACGAGACGGGCGAAGACCTCTTCACCCAGCTCGGGCGGGACGACAGAGTAGATCACCGGAACCTCCTCACAGCACGGCCAATCTACCAGAACGAGGGAGCTCCGTCACCGCCCGCCGGGTCGGCTTCGCGCCGGACCCCGCGGGCGGGGCTCGGCATGTGGCGGCGGGCGATCGCTGCACCAAAGGGGGACGGGCCCGGGGACTGCGCGCCGTCTCTGCAGCGAGGCGGCTTGCAAAACCCAGGCCCGTCTTGAAGGGGGTACTCGCTGTATCGGCAGCACACCGTCGGCACTTGAGCGCCGGCGGAGCGTCGCGGTCCCTATCGTCACAGGCACGACCTGCCGACAACGACTCTCGAACCTCGAACGACGAACCATCGGAGCGCGAGTGGATGCTGAGCACGGTCCTGCCGACGACGGCGTCACGCCGCGGACCGAACGGCGCGTGGCTGAAAGGACGACGGACGGGGCGGACCAGACCCTGGCCGCCGCCCTGACGTCGCGCGAGGGTCTCGGCGCCTTCGTCGCGGAGATCGGCCGGGTGCTCGACGTCTGGCTGGTCGACGTCTGGGTGTTCGACCGCGAGCGCGAAGTCGTGGTCTACGAAGCGGTCTGGCGGCGCGACGGCGTGAACGCCGCCGAGTCGCAGGCCGTCGGCACCGAGGTGCCCCTGGACCAGCGGCCCGACCTCGCCCTGCTGCTCGAGCGGCGCGCCCTCGTCGAACGCCACATCGACGACCCCGACCTGTCCGCCGACGTCGCGGCCCTCATGAAGCGGCGCGGCTACCGCAGCTCGTTCGACGTGCCCCTGTTCGACGGCGGCGAGGTCGTCGGCGTGCTCGGCCTCGTCGAGCGCCGGGCGGTGCGCCGCCTGAACGAGAGCGAGCTCGAGCTGCTCGGTCGCGTCTGCCGGCTCGCCGAGCTCGGCGTGCGCGACGTGCGGGCGCGCCGGTCGGGCGACGAGCACGTGGATCTCCTGCAGACCCTCGTCGACTCGAGCCGCGCGCTCGCCGCCGGGCTCGACCAGCACGAGATCCTCACCGGCCTGCGGGCGGCGATCGAGCGCCTCCTGCCCGGTATCGAGCACAAGGTCGAGGTCTGGCTGCACCGCGAGGACGAGTCGTTCGAGCGGCTGGTGCTGGAACCCGACGACGGCGAGGCCGCCGGGGGCGGCGAGGCGAGTCGCACGGTCGCCGGCGAGGCCGCCGACACCCTGGCGTTACGAGCGATCGCCCGGCGGCGTCCCGCTCAGGCCCGTACCGCCGGTGAGCCGACGAGGCTGGTCGTGCCGCTGGTCGTGGCCGGCAGGGCGGCCGGCTACATCGATGTCCGCGGCCGTCCCTTGCGGCGCATGACGCCGGCCGAGCTCGCCGTGTTGCAGGCGCTCGGCGATCACGTCGCCGTCGCTCTGGAGCATCGCCGGCTGGGCCGCAGCCTCGACCGGCAGGCCGCCATCGACACGGTCACCGGGTTCTTCAGCCGCTGGTACTTCTACGACCGGCTCTACTCCGAGACGGCGCGCGCGGCCCGCTACAACCAGCCGCTCTCGGTGGTGCTCGTGGGCGTCGACGGCTATGAGCGCTTCGTGATAGGCCGCGGTCGCGCCGACGGCGACGCCGTGCTCAAGGCGATCGCCCGCCTCGTGACAGCCAGCCTGCGCCGCAAGGTCGACGTCGCCTGCGTGCACACCGCCGGCGAGTTCGCCCTTCTGCTGCCCAACACGGCGCCGTTCAAGCCGGGGGCCGCGCTCGTGGCCCAGCGCCTGCGCGAGGCCGTCGAGGGCATGGAGCTGCGCAGCGAGGACAACGTGTCGCTCGGCCGCTTCACGTTGAGCGTCGGCGTCGCCGGTTTTCCGCGGCACGCCGAAGACGCCGACGAGCTCGGCGGCTATGCCGTTGAGGCGCTCGCCAAGGCGCGGGCCCTCGGGGGTGGCCGCGTGCAGGTCTACGGCGAGTCGCCCGACGCCTCCGTCGGCGACTCGCTTGGCAACGGCGCGGCGTCCGCTGCCGCGGGCGACGATCCGCTCAGCGGCATCATCCTGCCGCCGGACTGGGACGAGGTCGACGACCTGGTCTGAGCGGCCCGGACGAAGCGTCCGGTGCGGGCCGCCGCCGTCCCTCAGTCCCTGCCGAGCGCCTGGAGGGTGTCGATCGCGGCGGGCGCGCTGTCGAGCACGGCCTGGGCCGCGCCCTCGACACGCACGCCCATCTGCTCGACGAAGTAGCGCGCCACGAGCAGCTTGCGGGCGTCGTGCTGCGCGGCCCGCAGCAGCAGGTAGGCGCAGATGAGGTCGATCGCCGCCTCGACCAGGCGACGGCCGTGGAAGTCCCTGAAGTCCGTGTCGTCGGCCGCGCGCACGTGGGCGATGGCGGCGCTCCAGCTCTCGCGGGCGCGACGCACGCGGGCCAGCAGCTCGGGGGTCGCGCCGAGGTCGGCGGCGTCGTACTCGTCGAGGCGGGCGGCCAGGGTGCCCGAGAGCACGCCGCCCAGGGCTGCCACGACCTGCAGCTGGGTCGTGCCCTCGTAGATGTTGGTGATACGCGCGTCGCGCGCGTGTCGCTCGACGGCGAAGTCGCGCATGTAGCCTGAGCCGCCGTGGATCTGCAGCGAGTCGTAGGCGACCCGGTTGGCCATCTCGGTCGAGCAGGCTTTGGCGAGCGGTGTGTAGAGCGCCGCGAGGCGGGTCATCGCCTTGAGATCGGCGCGCAGCTCCTTGAGCTCGTCGTCGCCGGCGGCCGCGCGCTCGCCCGACTGGAGCTGCTCGATGCGCCGCTCGAGACCCTCCTTCAGATCGACGATCAGAGCGGTCTCGTAGAGCAACGCTCGCGACGCCTCGAGGGCGACCTTCATGTCGGCCAGCATGGCGGCGACCGGCGTGAGCTCGCGGATGGGTCCGCCGAACTGGACGCGCTCGTCGGCGTACTTCGAGGCCGCCCGATAGGCCGCCTCGGCGATGCCCTGCGCCTGGGCCGCGATGGCGATGCGGGCGCCGTTCATGAGGCTCATCACGTAGGTGGTGAGGCCGCGCCGGCGCTCGCCGACGAGCAGCGCCGGCGCCTCGTCGAACTGCAGCTCGCAGGTGGGCGAGCCGTGGATGCCGAGCTTGTCCTCGAGGCGGCGGATCTTCATGTGGCTGTCGCGTTCGTAGAGGAACATCGACAGGCCGCGGGCGTCGGTCGTGCCCTCCTCGGAGCGCGCCAGCACGAGCGACACCTGGCCGCAGCCGTTGGTGATGAAGCGTTTCACGCCGGAAAGGCGCCACACGCCGTCGGCGCCGAGCGCGGCCTTGAGCTGGACGTTCTGCAGATCGCTGCCGGCCTCGGGCTCGGTCAGTGCCATCGAGCCGGTGACCTCGCCGCTCGCGAAGCGCGGCAGGTAGGCATCCTTGATCTCGTCGGCGGCGAACTTGTTGACGGTCTCGGCGATGTCCTGCAGACCGAAGACGTTCATGAGCGCGGGATCGGCCCGCGAGATCATCTCGACGATCATGACCGACACGGTGACCGGGAAGTTCAGGCCGCCGTAGCGGCGCGGCAGCGTGATGCCCATGAGATCGGCCTGGGTCAGGCGGTCGAGCGACTCCTGCATGCCGGGCGCGTAGCAGACCTCGCCGTCGGTCAGCAGGGCGCCGGCGCGATCGACGTCTTCGGCCCGAGGGGCCACGAACTCGCCGGCGATGTCGCCCACGATCTCGAGGGTGCGGCGGTACGAGTCGAGGGCGTCTGGGTAGTCGCGAGGAGCGTACGAAAAGTCGGCGGCCTGCTCGTAGTCGTCCTCGCGCAGGGCGACGATGCGGCGCAGATCGAGGGTGTCGAGCTGGCGCTGCAGGTCGGGGTCGTCGGTGTAGAAGTTGCTCACGGCGCGCTCCCTCCGGAGAGGCGGGCAACAGCGGTCGTGTCGCGCGCGGCGGTCGTGCCGCGCGCAGCGCTCGGTGTCGACGCCACGCTCACTTCTCCCGGTAGGCCTTGATCAGCTTGGGGACGACCTCGTGCAGGTCGCCGACGATGCCGTAGTGGGCGACCGCGAAGATCGGCGCCAGCGGGTCGGAGTTGATGGCCAGGATGCGGGCCGACTGGTCCATGCCGGCGCGATGCTGGACCGAGCCCGAGATGCCGGCCGCGATGTAGAGCTTGGGTCGCACGGTCGTGCCGGTCTGGCCGACCTGGTGCTCGCGGCCGATCCAGCCGGCGTCGACCGCCGCACGCGAGGCGCCGACGACGCCGCCCAGCGTGGCGGCCAGCTCGCGCAGCAACTCGAAGCCGGCGCTGCTGCCGACACCGACACCGCCCGAGACGATCACGCGGGCGCCCTTGAGGTCGACCGACCTGGCCTCGTGCGTGCGGCGCACGAGCCGCGTGGCGAAGTCGAGATCGTCGAGCAGGACCGGCCCGCCGGCTGAGGTGGGCCGTCCGTTGTGACCGGCCTGCGGGCCGCTGACCCGCTCGATGTTCAGCTCGACGACGCCGCCCTTGCGGCCGAGGTCGGGTTGCGGCAGCCGAAAGACGCCCTCGCGCACCGTAGCCATCTGCGGCCGGTGCTCGGGGCTGACGATGGTCGCGATGATGTTGCCGCCGAAGGCGGGCCGGATCTGGTACAGCAGGTCGTGGTAGGCGACGCCCTTCACCTCGTGGTCGCCGATGCGCAGGTCGGTGCAGTCGGCGGTCAGGCCGACGCGCAGCGCCGAGGCGACGCGCGGCGCGAGGTCGCGCCCGGTGGTGGTCGCCCCGTACAGCACGATCTGCGGCTGGAAGTGGCGCACCGCCTCGGTCACCACGCGGGCGTAGGGCTGGGCCAGGTACTCGCCGAGCAGCTCGTGCGCGGCGAGGTAGACCGTGTCGGCGCCGGCGGCGACGAGCGCGGGCGCGAGCGCCCGCGCCTCATCGCCGCCGGCGCACACGGCGCCGGTGCCCACGCCGAGCTGCGCCGCGAGCTCGCGGGCGTGGCCCAGCAGCTCGAGGCTGACCTCGGCGGCCCGCAGGCCGACCGGTCGGGCGGCGCCGCCGCGCGTGCGCACGGTGAGCCCGTCGTCGGGGGCGCCGCGCACGGTCTCGACGAAGACCCAGACGTCGCCCGCGGCGCTAGCCAAGGATGTGCTCCTCGATCAGCTCGAGCACGAGGGCGTGCACGGCCTCATCGGAGGGTTCGACCAGTCGCGCGGCGCCGGCGGCCAGCACCACGCTGTCGATCTTCTTCACGCGCGTCGGCGAGCCGCGCAAGCCGACAAGCTCGCGCTCGGCGTCGATCGCCGCGGCGTCCCACTGCACGATCTTCGCGCGGCACACCGGCCGGCCGTCGTGGCCGATCATGCAGACCTCGGCCTCGTCGCCGTCGGGATCGAGGTAGCTGTCGTCGTAGCCCGGCATGGCCTCGGCGACCGCGTCCTTGTAGGTCATCACCAGCTTGACGCTGGGCGGACGCGGGTCGTTGGCCTCACTCGTGATCGTGAGCAGCGCCGGCAGGGGCGCGCGCAACGTCTCGGTGCCACCCTCGACCGAGCGGGTCGCGGTGACGGAGCCGGGGTCACCCGGGCTCGCGCCCGGAGCCTCGAGCTCGTCGATGCGGCTGACGCAGGTGATCTGCGGCAACCCCAGCTTCTCGGCGGTCTGGGGTCCGACCTGGGCCGTGTCACCGTCGATCGCCTGCCGGCCGCAAAGCACCAGGTCGCTCTCGCCGAGATGCTCGATGGCCCGCGCCAGGGCGTAGCTCGTGGCGAGCGTGTCGGCGCCGGCGAAGGCGCGGTCGGAGAGAAGCACGACCTCGTCGGCGCCGCGGAACAGCGCCTCGCGCAGCACCTGCGCCGCCGAGGGTGGGCCCATGGTGAGCACGGTGACGCGACCGCCGTGACGGTCGCGCAGGCGCAGGGCTTCTTCGAGGGCGTTCAGGTCTTCGGGGTTGAAGACCGCCGGCAGCGCGCCGCGGTTGACCGTGCCGTCTTCCTTCATGGCCTCGCCGGTCACGTTTGCGGTATCGGGGACCTGCTTGACCAGCACGACGATGCGAAGGACCTGTTCGGACACGGCTGCCTCAGACGTTCACTGATAAGAGAAGTCGGAGCCGGTACGGTACCAGAAAGTGAGGGCGCTGCGAAACCTTGGCTCGTTTGACCCCGTCAGAGCGCGTCCCTACCATGGTCGCAAGGTCGGCCATGGACATGCTCAGCGCACATCGCTCCCTCCGCACGCTCGCGGCGGCTTCGCCGCCGCGAGCGTGCGCGACCCTCCGGCCGGGGCGCCGGTGGGCGATCGTCGCGGCGCTTGCCGCCCTGCTCTGCACGACGGCTCTGCTTGCCGCTCTGTTGCCGCCGGCCGCCGTGGCGGCCTCGAGCGGCAGTCAGATCCCGGCCTCCGCCCTGACCAACGATCTCAAGCTGGGCAACACCTATGGCGGCCAGGGCCTGCTCTCTTCCGTCGTGACGCCGCCGGCCATCGTGGGTGCGGCGGCCGGCACCCTGCCGACCGCGACCGAGCCGGCCGCCTTCGCGGCCGGCTCGGTCGCCGTGAGCATCATCTTCCCGCAGAGCAGCGGCGCGGGCGGCAGCAAGCACACGGAGAGCTGGACGACGACCGACTCGTACGGCACGCCCGGTCTGACGAGCGCGGTGTACCGCAGCCTCACGCCGCGGCAGGTCTACATCGTGGGCGAGATCCAGAAGGCCCTCGCCTGGTGGACGGCGCAAGCCCCCGCCGCCGCGCAGTTGCGCTTCGTGATCCCGCCGGCCGGCACGCTGGGGGCGCCGCGGCAGGTCAAGGTGGCGCGCGAGCCCATCGCAATCGCCTCGACCAACGACCAGCTCTGGCGTCATCCGATCATGAAGAAGCTGGGGCACCCGGCCACCTCGGCCGCCGATTCGCCGCCGCCCGAGACCGCCTACGACAACGCCGTGCGCACGGCCAACGGCACCGATTGGGCG
>DATIYD010000384.1:0-3877 GCA_035517975.1 Thermoleophilia bacterium
CCGCCGAGCTTGCCCGCGACCCCGACGTCGTGTCGTCGAGGGCCACCTTCGATCTGCGCGACGGCCGCCTGACGGCGCGACTCTGGGTCGCTCTGCGCCCGCTCGCTCCGGTCGCTGCGCTGCGCGAACGGCTGGCCGCCACGGCCACCGCCGCCCTGCGCGACCGGCTCGGCCTGGCGGCCGAGGTGCGCGAGCCGGCCGTCAAGGTGCTGCGCGTGCACGAGCTCGTCCGGCACCTGCGATGAGGCGGGCGTCACGATGAGACGGCCTGTCACGCTGCTCGCCGCCCTGGCCGGAGCGCTGGTCTGCGCGGCGCTGCTCGTGCGCGAGGTCGCGCTCGCCGCCAGCCAGACGGTCACCTGGTCGCCGCCGCGCTGGTGGCACGACCTGCTGACGGCGCCCTCGGGCCTCGTGGCTCTGGCCGGCATCGCCGCCGCCCTCGTGGGGGTCGCCGGCCTGTGGCTGGCGCTGCGCATGCTCGGCGGCGGCGAGCCCAAGGGCGCCGGCATCGAGCTCGGCGACCTCGACCACAGCGTGGTGATCAAGGCCGGTGCGATCGAGCATCTGCTGGCCCACCGCCTCGTCGATGAGCTTGCCGAGGTCCAAGAGGCGCGCGTGCGGGTGACGAGGCGCGACGGGCGGCTCGCCACCCGCACGTCGCTCATTCTGGCCGCGGCCGACGTGCGTCGCACGCACGCCCGTGCCCGGGGCGTCGTGGCGCGTGAGCTGCGCGCCGCCACGGGCCTCGAGGCGGGCGAGCTTTCAGTCGAGGTCGACGAGCTGCTCGTCGGCCGGGGAGGTGTCACGTGAGTCTCAGGTACATCGGACTGGCCGTCGGCCTCGTCGTGGGGGTCGTCTGGATGGCCCTCGGCCTCGAGAAGCTGATCGTGGTCGGGGCCATCGGCGCGCTCGGCTATCTCATCGGCGGCGTGCTCGCCGGAGAGATCGACGTGCAGCGCTCGATCGACAACCTGCGCCGGAAGTGACCCGTCTGGGCCTCGTGGGCCGGACGCGGCGATCCACGCAGAGCGCGCCCACCAAAAAAGAGACCTGATGGGAAATCAGGCCTCTTTGAGAAGCGATCCCGTGAGAGTCGGGATTCGTTCTTCTCCTGGCACGTACTTTACCCCCGATCGCGGATCTTGCACAACCGGGAGCCGATGACGTCACCCTCCCTCTTTCGCCCCGATCTCGTCGCCTCCGATCTCGACGGCACGCTGCTGCCTCCGAGCCTCGAGTTCACCGGGGCGACGGCGGCCGGGGTCGCGGCGCTGCGCGCCGCCGGCGTGCCCTTCGTGGTCTCCACGGGACGCATGTTCAAAAGCGCCCGCCGCGTGATCGCGCGCCTGGGCCTTACGAGCGGGCCGATCGTCTGCTATCAGGGCGCGCTCGTCGCCGACCTCGCCACCGGAGAGTGGGTCCGGCACCTGCCGATCGCGCCCGTCGTGGCGGCCGAGGTGGTGGTGACCACGCGCGAGCTGCGCCGCCACGTGAACGTCTACGTCGACGACGAGCTCTACGTCGAGCAGGACGACGCCTGGGCGCGGCGTTACGCGGAGTACGCCGAGGTCGGGCTGAACGTCGTGCCCGACCTGCTCGAGGTCGTCGCGCAGGCGCCGACCAAGATCGTCATCTCGACCGATCCCGACGACGTGACCGCGCTGCTGCCCTCGCTGCAGGCGCGCTGGCAGGCGCGGCTCTACGTCACTCGCTCGCTGCCGCACTTCATCGAGGTCAGCGACCCTGCGGCGACCAAGAGCGCCGCCCTCGCCTGGCTGTGCGAGCGTCTGCCGGCCGCCCGCGAGCGCACGGTGGCGTGCGGCGACGGCTGGAACGACGTCGACATGATGCGCTGGGCGGGGCTCGGCGTCGCGGTCGCCGAGGCGAGCGCCGACGTGCGGGCGAACGCCGGCCTCGTGGTGCCGCGCGACGAGCTCGGAAGCCTCTTCACGATGCTGGCAGAGGCGCCGCGCGCCTAGCGCGAGGCCGCGGGGCGGCCGCCGGACCGTCCCACGAGACGGGGGACCCGACCGGTCCGCCAAAGCGAAGGCGGCGCCCGGAGGGTAAGGCGCCGCCTTCTTGGGGTGCTGGTGGCGCCGGCGCTCGCGCGCCGGCTTCCCCTTGCAGGGGACCTGGACACGTTTCACCCCGTGCAGTCCAGCATCTTGGACGGGGATGCGTGACACGCGTCGGCCGTCCGAAGTTAAGTGTTCCCAGACACATCAATCTCACACGGCCTGGCGCGACCCGCGTCAGCGCGCCCGATCCTTGGCAAGCTGACGAACGGCGCCGGCCTTGCCTGCCTTGAGCGAGAAGAGGAAGGGCACGTCGCGCCGCCCGCCGGGCAGATAGTACCAACCGTCGGCGGCGCGTTTCATGGAGCGGCTGAACGGCACCACAGAGCAGGGAAACTCGTGCACGTACTCGAGCCGCAGGCCGGCGCCGATCAGGGCGTTCAGGATCTCGGCGAAGCTGTGGCTCCAGCCGTAGGCGACGTTGTGCTCGAGAAGCGCGTCGGGGTCGGCGTACGAGCCGTGGATGCGCAGCCGGCGCGGCTTGCTCGACGGGAAGTAAGGCCCCACGACGCGCAGCTCGGGGTGCTCATCCAGGTCATCGAGCGTACGGGCGAGCGGGTGCAGCTCGACCATGTAGAAGGTGCCACCCGGCGCCAGGAAGTGCGCGATCGTGCGGGCCCACACGTCGAGGTCGGCGAGCCACTCGATCGCGCCGTAGGAGGTAAAGACGATGTCGAAGGCGCCGTTGAGCCTGCCTTCGAGCTCCTCGATCGTGGACTGCACGAACGTCGCCGGCAGGGCGAGCTCGGCCGCCAGCGAGCGGGCGAGCTCGATGGCGCGTCCCGAGAAGTCGACGCCGGTGGCGATCGCGCCGAGGCGCGCCCACGACAGCGTGTCGAGGCCGAAGTGACACTGCAGGTGCAGCAGGCTCCGCCCACTCACGTCGCCGAGCTCGTCGCGCTCGATCGAATGCAGCGAGGAGTTGCCCGCCTTGAAGCCCTCGAGGTCGTAGAAGGCGGAGGTCTCGTGGATCTGCGTCCACTCGTTCCACAATCCGAGGTTGGCCTTGAGGAAATCGTCGAGCACGCGCGCCTCTAGAGCGGCTCGACGTGCGGCCGGATGGCCGGACACCAGCGCCGCGCCAGGCAGTGCGGGCAGGCGGTCAGGCGCACGGACAGCCAGCGAACGGCCACGAGCGTCGCGACGGCCGCGACGACAGCGGCGGCCGGCCACGAGAACGCGAGCACGAGACCGGGCAGCGCCAGCGGCACGGGCAACAGCCACGACCAGCGCGACAGCCTGTCCTGGCAGAGCAGCCCGGTGCCGCGTTCGCGAAACCCGATCGGATCGGCGGACGGTGGGCAGAGCCGCCTCGAGAGGACGTTCAGACCGCTCGGGCAGCGGCCGTCGCGGATGGTCCGGTACGTGCAGCCGGGGCAGACGACGAGGGGCTTGAGCACGTAGAGCTGGACGATCGCAAAGACGAGGTAGGCGAGCCCGAGCGGCCAGCCGACGACGGGGAAGCGCCGGTAGGCGACGAGGATGGCGGCGCACGCCGCGGCGTACGCGAGCAGCGTGAGGCCGTTGAGGCAGAGCACCCGCCACAGCGGATAGCGCCGCAGCGAGGGCGCGTGGGGCGCTCGGTCGACTGGGCTCAGCGGAGGGCCGGCGCTGGGTACGAGACGCAGCGTCGGACCGCTTCGTGCTCGGGCGGGATGACGGGAGTCCACGGCCCTCCTTTGCCTCGTGCCGTGCTCACGCTGCTTCCTCAGTGTGCGCGCAATACGTAGCGCTGGCAAGCGCGACAAAGGGAGGGGGCGGCGGCGCGTTAGCGCCCCCCCCCCCCACCCCGACGAGCCGGT
>DATIYD010000385.1:0-5387 GCA_035517975.1 Thermoleophilia bacterium
GTCACCGCCGCCGCCGTCGGCGACGAGCCGGTCGACGACCTGTAGGACGACCCGGCCGGAACGTGCCGCGTGCGACCGCCGGCCGACTTCGTCGACAACCCGACCATCCTCGGCGACCTGGTAGGACCGGGCGAGCTCGCCGTGCTCGTCGTGCCGATCGACAAGGAGGCGCCGCGCGGCCGCCTGATCCTGCCGCAGGTGCAGTCCATCCGCGACCTCATGGACTCCGACGCCATGGCCCTGGTCGTCAAGGAGCGCGAGCTGAAAGAGGCGATCGCCCGCCTCACGCGCCCGCCCCGCCTCGTGGTCACCGATTCGCAAGCCTTCCTCAAGGTGGCGGCCGACACGCCGCCCGAGGTTCCCATGACGAGCTTCTCCATCCTCTTCGCGCGCTTCAAGGGCGACCTCACCTCGCAGGTCGCCGGCGCCCTGGCGATCGAGGAGCTGCGCTCGGGCGACCGCATCCTGATCGCCGAGCACTGCAGTCATCATCCGATCGGCGAGGACATCGGCCGCGTCAAGATACCGCGCTGGCTCACCCAGTACGTGGGCGGCAAGCTCGAGGTCGAGCACGTGCAGGGCCACGACTTTCCCGACCCCGACGCGTTGGCCGACTACAAGCTCGTCATCCACTGCGGCGCCTGCACGGCGAACCGCCGCGAGATGCTGAGCCGCATCGTGCGCTGCCGCGAGGCCGGCGTGCCGATCACCAACTACGGCCTGGTCATCGCCTACAGCCTGGGCATCTTCGAGCGCGCCCTGCAGCCGTTCCCCGCCGCCCTCGAGGTCGTGCGCCGGGGCCGCACCCACGGCGTGCCGCGCCTCGAACCCGCCGTCACCGCCGCCGCCGTCGGCGACGAGCCGGTCGACGACCTGTAGGACGACCCGGCCGGAACGTGCCGCGTGCGACCGCCGGCCGACCCTTTGGGCTCCAGGTCCGCGGCTAGGCTGTCCGCCGGGCTTCGGGTATACTTCGCACTCGCGTCGGGGTGTGGCTCAGCTTGGTAGAGCGCTCGGTTCGGGACCGAGAGGTCGGCGGTTCAAATCCGCCCACCCCGACCACCTCCCCGCCTACGTCAGCTCCACCTTCGCGACCGTGATGCCCTCAGCGTCGAGCTCGACGATGGCCACGCTGCGCGGCAGGCCGAAGCGCGCCGCCCCGGCGGCCCCCGGATTGAGGAACAGCACGCCGTCTTCGCGCGTCTCGCGATAGCGGTGCGAGTGGCCCGTGACGACCAGGTCGAAGCCCTCGCGAGCCGGCCGGCGGCGACGCAGCAGGTCGGTCAGCACGTGGGCGACCAGCACGCGACGACCGGCGATCTCGAGCGTCGCCTCACCTGGAAGCTGCTCAGCCCCCAGGTAGAGGTCGACGTTGCCGCGCACGGCAGTGACCGGCGCGATCGTCGCCAGCTCGACGAGCACGTCCGCGGCCCCGACGTCGCCGGCGTGCACGATGCGCGCGACCCCGGCGAAGATCTCCCGCAGGGCAGGATCGAAGCGCCCGTGCGTGTCGGAGATCACGCCGAGCCTGGTCAGCGCATCGCCTCGCTGTCGTCGTCTTCCGGCTCGCCGGCCGCCGGGCGGCGCCCGTCCGCTACGCCGCCCTCCACCACCGCCCCGTGGCTCAGCTCCTCCTCATCGGGCCCAGCCGCCGCGCGTGCAAGGACGTAGACGAGGTCGGACGCCCGGTTGACGTAGCTCAGCACCGCGTCGCTTACGTCTGTCCCCGCCTCGCGGGCCGCCACCAGCCGCCGCTCTGCGGTACGCAGGCGGGTACGAGCCACGTCGAGCGCGGCCGACGACGGGTTCTCGCCGGGCACCACGAAGGCGGGACGGAGGGGACGCTCATCGAGGAGACGCTCGATCGACGCCTCGACCACGGCCGTCATCTCCCCGGTGACCAGCGAGATCCCCGGCCTGAGCTGGTCACGGGCCCTCGGCAAGGCGGCGACGTCGGCGGCGACCACGAACAGCCCGCGCTGCAGGCCGAGCACGAAGCCGGCGAGCTCGCCGTCGGCGAGCAGGCTCCTCGCCATACCGAGCGTCGCCACCGCTTCGTCGATCGTGCCCACGACCTCGATCACGGGGTCTGTCTTGGACACGCGGCCGCCGAACAGCAGGCCGGTCGTGCCGTCGTCGCCGGTCTTCGTCGAAAGCGGGATCTGATCGTCGTCGTCCATGTCGTCACGTCTCGCGAGCGGCCTGTATCACGTCGTCGAGCCAGGGCTTCGGCTCCAGGTAGAAGGCTTCGGTGTGGAGGGCAGTCGGCCGCACGCCCAGGGCGCGAACGGCGCGCGTACAGGCGAGCACGAACCCCGGTGCGCCGGCGATGAAGACGTCCTGTCCGGGCAGCGGGACGCCGAGAGAGGACAGGATGTCGGGCACGCGGCCGAGCGGCGTGTGCCGCTCCCGCGTCAGGGTGCGCACGAAGCGAAAGCGGGGATCCTGCCGCTGCCAGGTCGTCAGCAGTCCGGCATCGATCACGTCGGCCGCGGTGCGGGCTGAGACGACGAGCGTCAGCGAGCCCCGCCGTCCGTCCGACAGGGCGGCCTCGAGCAGCGCCCGCACCGGCGCGAAGCCGGCGCCGGCGGCAAGGTACAGGGCCGGCGCCGTCGAGAGTGAGTCGTCGACGAACGTGCCGTAGGGGCCCGTGACCGTCACCTCGTCGCCGTCGGCCAGGGTGTCGCTGATCCAGGCGCTCGTCGCTCCGCCCGTCACGCGAGCCACGAGCAGCGAGATCAGGCCATCGGATCGCGGCGCGTTGGCTATGGAGTACGACCGCGGCGCCAGCCTGGCGCCCGCGTCGCCGAGCTGCACGTACTGTCCCGGCCTGAAGGCGAGCGCGCCGGCGAGCGGCCGCAGCCACAGGCGGCGGATGTTCGGCGTCGCGGCCTCGACCGCGGCGACCACATACGGGCTGTCCCTCACGACGACCATCGGTGTCTGCCGTGTTCCCATCTCGGCGCCGAGACTCCCCTGTCGGTGTTACCCGAGGCGTACACCGGCGCCTTGCGGCGCGAGCGAACGCGCGGCGCTGATACAATCGCCGGCATGAACGGATTGGCGGGCAAGACGGTCGTCGTGACCGGCGGCAGCAGCGGCATCGGCGCCGCGACCGTCGCCCGCTTCCACGAAGAGGGCTGCACGGTCGTCGATCTCTCGCGCCATCCGTCGCCCGGCGGCATCGCCTGCGACGTGGGCGAGCCCGACGACGTCGACGAGGCCTTCCGCGCGATCGGCACCCCCGACGTGGTCGTGAACAACGCCGGCATCAGCTTCAGACACCTCGCGCTCGAGATCACGGCCGACGAATGGCAGCAGGTGCTGCGCACTAACCTGACCGGCGTCTTCAACGTGGCGCAGGTCGCGGGGCGGCGCATGCTCGAGGGCGACGGCGGCGTCATCCTGAACGTGGCCTCGACCAACGCCCTGGTCGGTCACCGCCACTACGCCGACTACAACGCGACCAAGGCGGCCCTGCTCGCGCTCACCCGCACGCTGGCCCTCGAATGGGCGCCGACCGTGCGCGTCAACGCGGTCTGTCCGGGCTACGTGCTCACCCCCATGCAGGAGGCCGAGTACACGCCCGAGATGATCGACGCGGTGAACGCCAAGATCCCCCTCGGCCGGCACGCCCAGCCCGACGAGATCGCCGCCCTGCTCGCGTTCCTGGCCTGCGACGAGGCCGCGTACATGACCGGCGCCGCGATCGTCATCGACGGCGGCGAGACCGCCGGCGGTCTCGCCAGCCGCTGACCCCTCCGCACTCTCCCCTGCAAGCGGGCAGGTTTGTTCCTTGCCTGAGCGGGCGATACCTGCTATGGTCACTATCGTAGAGACGAAGAGCCGGTGCAGATCCCGGTCGCACCCCGCGACCCGGGTCCTCTTCCAGCCACCGATTTAGAGAAACCTGAGTGCCGCCGGCAGCTTTCTCGCCAAGAAAGGAAGCTGTCATCCCCAACAGTCCGTCGCAGCTCCGTTCGGCATACCCGCATACCCGTGCGGCCCGCCGGACGTCGAGCCTCTCGGCCACCCACGTGCTCTCCACCGCCCTTCCGGCGTGTCCTGCATGCGTGCGGCCGGCGATGGCCCAGGCCTCAGAAGGAGACCGAACTACCCCATGACACTCACCACCACCAGATTCGCCGAACTCAACCTCGACCACGCCATGCTCGACGCCGTCGAGCATCTCGGCTACGAGGAGCCGACCGCCATCCAGGAGCAGGCCATTCCCCAGATCATCGCCGGCCGCGACGTCGTCGGCTGTGCCCAGACCGGCACCGGCAAGACGGCCGCGTTCGTGCTGCCCATCCTGCAGCGCCTCGGCAAGGGCGAGGGCGTACGCGCCCTCGTGGTCACCCCCACGCGCGAGCTTTGCGCCCAGATCGAAGAGGTCGCCCGCCTCTGCGGCAAGCACAGCGGCCAGCACGTCGTCGCCGTGTACGGCGGCGTGCCCTACGACCCCCAGGTGCAGAAGGTGCGCCGCGGCGTCGACCTCGTGATCGCCACGCCCGGCCGCCTGCTCGACATGATCCAGCGCGGTGACCTGACGCTTTCCAAGGTCGAGATCCTCGTGCTCGACGAGGCCGACCGCATGCTCGACATGGGCTTCTGGCCCGACGTGCAGCGCATCATCCGCAAGCTGCCCGAGCGCCGTCAGAACCTGCTCTTCTCGGCCACCATGTCGCGCGGCGTGCTCGAGGCCGTGCGCGACACCCTGCGCGACCCCGTTCGTATCCAGATCGGCGAGGTCGCCATGCCGGTCGACGAGGTCGAGCAGGCCGTCTACCCCGTCACGGCCGACCAGAAGACCGAGCTCCTCGTGCACTTCCTGCGCCAGCACAAGCCCAAGCGCACCCTGATCTTCACGCGCACCAAGCATCGCGCCGACCGCCTCGAACGCCACCTCGCCAAGCACGGCATCAAGGGCACGATCATGCACTCCAACCGCACGCAACAGCAGCGCGAGAAGGCCCTCGAAGGCTTCAAGGACGGCCGCTACTCGGTGCTGATCGCCACCGACATCGTGGCCCGTGGCATCCAGGTCGACGGCATCTCGCACGTGGTCAACTACGACATCCCGATGAAGCCCGAGGACTACGTCCACCGCATCGGCCGCACCGCGCGCGCCGGCGCCAGGGGCGAGGCCGTCATCCTGCTCACCGCCGAAGACGTGCACGAGCTCAAGGCCATCGAGCGCCTGATCGGCGGCGAGATCGAGCGCCGCGACCTGCCCGGCTTCGAGTACGAGCACCGCCACATCCCCGATTCCAAAGATGTGCCGAAACGCCCCGGCAAGCTGCTCTACCGCGGCGGCGCCCAGCGCGCCATGCAGCGCGGCTTTCGCTTCTCGAAGCCGCGCGGTCGCCACTAGCCTGCGCCGGACG
>DATIYD010000386.1:0-6725 GCA_035517975.1 Thermoleophilia bacterium
CGGCGGGCGGTGCCCGCCGCGCCGCCGCGCCCCCCGACGACGCCGCGCGCCGCCAGCAGGTGGAGGCGTAGGGCATGGGCAAGTACATCGTGCGCCGGTTGCTGTGGGCCGTGGTGGTCGTCCTGTGCGTGAGCGCGATCACGTTCTTCATCACGTTCGTGATCCCGGCCGACCCGGCCAAGCAGATCGCCGGACCTCACGCTACGCCCCAGGTGCTCGCCACGATCCGCCACCAGCTCGGCCTCGACAAGCCGGTGTACTACCAGTACGGCCTGTATCTCTGGCACCTCGTGCACGCCAACCTGGGCTACTCGTACATCAACCAGCTGCCGGTCACGCAGTCGATCCTGCAGCGGTTCCCGGCGACCGTCATGATCGCCGTCTTCGGGATCCTCTTCGAGCTCCTGATCGGCATTCCGATCGGCATGATCAGCGCCCTGCGTCAGTACAGGGCCGAAGACCGCGCGGCGACCATCTTCAGCCTGGTCTTCGTGTCGATGCCGTCGTTCTTCCTGGGCATGCTCCTGCTCTACTTCTTCGCCTTCCGCGTCAACGTCTTCCCGAACATGGGCGCCTACCCCGGCGCCGCGCACCCGCTCTACTTCGTGCTCCCCGGCCTCACGCTCGGCCTGACCGGCGCCGCCTGGTACTCGCGCATGCTTCGCTCCAAGATGCTCGACATCCTGAATGCCGAGTACGTCAAGGCGGCGCGCGCCAAGGGGCTGCCCGAGCGCATCGTCGTCTGGCGTCACATCATGCGCAACGCCTGGTCGCCGATCATCACGCTGCTCGGCATGGATATCGGCTGGTTCCTGGGCGGCGTCGTGATCGTCGAGATCGTGTTCGGCGTGCCGGGTATCGGCTGGCAGGCCTGGCAGGCGATCCAGAACCTCGACCACCCGGTCATCATGGGCACGGTCGAGTTCGCCGCGCTGCTCGTGGTGCTGGCCAACCTCGTGACCGACATCGCCTACACCTGGCTCGACCCCCGGGTGAAGTACAGCTGACGCACCAGGCCGGCGCAGCGGCGCCGGCCCGCGCCACCTCGACTGTCGCTCCTAGTACTCGGCCGGGATCTGGAAGAACAGGACGACGGCCGCGACCCGGTCGTCGGGGTTGCGCCAGGAGTGCGGCTCGCTGGGAGCGTAGGCGATCGTGTCGCCCGCACCGAGGGTCGTCAGGCGATCGCTGAGACGCACCTCGAGCGTGCCGCTGACGACGGTCGCCATGACGAGCTCCCCGGGGTGCGACCACGGCTCGCGTCCCGGGGAGCCGCCGGGCGCGATGCGCGTCTCGATGATCTGGGCCCGGCGCTCGGTGCGCGGCGAGAGCACGTAGTTGACCACGCCTTCGCCGCCGAAGTACGTGCCCGTGACGTCGGCCCGGCGCACGACGTTGGAGCCCTCGCGACCGACGAGCTCGAAGAGCGACGACATGGAGATGCCGAGCGCGTCGCAGATGCGGTAGAGCGACCCGATCGACGGGGCCGTCTCGCCACGTTCGACGGCGCTGACGAACGATTTGGTGACGCCGGCCGCCGCCGCGACCGCGGCCAGCGTGAGCTTGCCGCGCAGCCGCGCCTCGCGCAGATGCCGTCCCACGACGCGCACCGGCCACTGCTCGTCGTCGCGAGCCCTTGCGGGGCGGGCCTCTGAGTGGTCTGCCATGTCGCCGAATCTATGCCGACGGGCCCCGCCGGTCAAAGGTAGCCCTCTGTCCACCAGTACTTGACTTGTGGATACTGATAGTGGAATCTCGGTCCGCCGCGTGTCTCTCGTCGACCGTGTCGGCTCCAGGCACTTGCCTGTCGTTCGCATCGACGCCATGCTTGACCGACAGCGGTCGACCACGGCGCGCGCCGTCGTCGTCTCACGGATCGGAGCGGCCTTTCGTGACTTCATGGTGGAACCTCATGCGGAGCGGGGACCGCGCCCCGGAATGGCCGTATCCCGTGCGGTACGACAAGGAGACCAGGGTCTCCGCCGACGTGCTCGTGCTGGGCGGGGGCATCGCCGGCTGCCACGCCGCCCTGAGCGCGGCTCGCCGCGGCGCGTCGGTGATCATGGTCGAGAAGGGCGGAGCTCGCCGCAGCGGGCAGGGCGGCGCCGGCGTCGACCACTGGCAGGCCGCCTGCACCAACCCCTGCAGCACGACCTCGCCCGAGGACTACACGCGCGCCGTCATCGACGGCTTCGACGGCTACGATTGCGGGCCGCTGCGCTACACGCAGTGCCGCGAGAGCTGGGACGCCGCCCTCGATTGCGAGCGCATGGGCGTGCAGATCCGCGACGTGCACGGCGAGTTCGAGGGCGCCGAGTTCCGCGACCCCGCGACCGGGCTGCTGTTCGCCTACGACTACGAGGCCCGCCACGACCTGCGCGTCTACGGCCACGACATGAAACCGTGCCTCCACAGAGAGGTCGTGCGGGGTGGCGTGAAGATCTTCGACCGGGTCATGGCGACCTCCCTGCTGACCGCCGGCGGGCGCGAGGGCGCGCCGGTCGTGGGAGCGACCGGTGTCAACGTGCGCACGGGCGAGTTCTACGTCGTTGCCGCCAAGGCCACCGTGCTCGCCCTGGCCCACCCCCGCCGGGAGTGGGTGTTCTCGACCGAGCTCTCCGGCGGGTCTGCCACGTTCGCCGACCTGAACATCGTCGGCGACGGCCACGCCATGGCCTGGAACGCGGGCGCCGAGTTCGCCGGCATGGAGGGCTCCTACGGTACCGCCGGCGGCTTCGCCTACATCCAGTACGGCGTCGGCTATCCCGACAACACCTGGTACGGGTGCCCGATGGTCGACGCCGACGGCAAGGCCGTGGCCTGGTTCGACTCGAGCGGCAAGGAGCTCACCGACCCGCGCGACCGGTTCCGCCCGGCCGACGGCCAGAAGTTCATGCTCATGGGCGGCGGGCTCGTCGGCTCGTCCGTCCCGCCCGGGGCGCGCGGCAACTCTCTGGACCGCGCGCTCGTGCGGCGCATCCGCGACGGCGAGCTCAGGCTGCCGCTCTATGCCGATCTGCCGAGCCTGCCGGAGCACGAGCGACGGGCCATCTTCGGGCTCATGGTCGGCAACGAGGGCAAGAGCCGGGTCCCCGTGTACGAGACCTACACGAGCGCCGGGTTCGACCCCGACCGCGACATGCTGCAGGCGCCGATCATGCCGCCCGACGCGTACGAGAGCCCGCATTACCCCGCCGGGACGGCGGTCCCCCAGTGGCGCGAGACCTTCGGCGGCGGCCTCGTCGTCGACTGGGATCTCATGTCGAGCCTCGAGGGGCTCTACGCGGCCGGGCGCTGCGCCTACGGCGGCGGCGACCATTCCGGCGCCGCCACCAGCGGCAGATACGCCGGCAGGAAGGCCGCGACGCACGCCGGGCAGGTCCCAGAGGCAGGCGTCGACCCCGATCAGATCGCGGCCGAGAAGGCGCGCGTCTACGCCGCCGTGCGCAGAAGGCCGGCGACCTTCGGCTGGAAGGACCTGAACGCCGGCATCTGCCGGATCATGCAGGACCACTGCGGCCAGTTCCGCAGCGACGAGGCCCTGCAGCTCGGGCTGCGGCGCCTTGGCGAGCTCAGAGAGTCGGAGATGACCAGGGGCTACGCCGCCAATCCTCACGAGCTTGGCCGCCTGCTCGAGTGTCACACCATCCTCACCGTCGGCGAGATGGTGATGCACGCCTCGCTCGCGCGCCGGGCCAGCAGCGCGCAGCTCGACTTCAGCAGACTCGACTACCCGGCGCTCGACCCGCCCGAGTGGCGCAAGCTGCTGCCGCTGCACCGCGAGCGCGGCGAGGTCGTGTGCCGCGATCTGCCCCTCGACTACTACCTGCGGCCGCCCTTCGCCTCGACCTTCGAGGACAACTACCGGGCCCACAGCGAGACGAGCAGCCCGTGAGCGTCGCGGCGCACGAGCGGCGCACCCGGCAAGGAGCGCGATGACCGACAAGATCTACATGGTGCCGAACCCACCGACCCCCAACGTGCCGGTGCACTTCGACGTGGCGGTCTGCAACGGCTGCAACGCCTGCGTCGAGGTCTGCCGCACCGATGTCCTCATGCCAAACCCCAGCCGGCGAGAGCCGCCCGTCGTGCTCTACCCCGACGAGTGCTGGTACTGCGGCTGCTGCGTCGAGGACTGTCCGAGGCCGGGCGCCATCAGGATGGTCCATCCGCTCAACCAGAGCGTCGTCGTCGCCTGGAAGCGCAAGGACACGGGCGAGCACTTCCGCCTCGGCATGAAGGATCCGCCGCCGGCGAACAGGCGCCCTCCCGCCCGCTGACGCGGCGGCCCGGCGCTTCTGGCCTCGTGGCGCGGCGGTGGGTCGGTCAGCGCCTGGCCGCGGCAGCCGGCAGACCCGATTCGAGCAGCTCCGGCAGCGAGCGCTGCAGCATGAACTCGAGCACGGCATAGGCGCGTTCACGGTCGACCGAGTCGTCGATCAGCTCCTGGATGGCCAGGCCGTCGACGACCGCCGTGGCGAGCTCGGCGACGGCGAGCAGGACCTCTTCCTCGGCGGGCGACGACGTCTGCTCCGGAGGGAGCCAGTCGCGCT
The DNA here is from genome assembly GCA_035517975.1 of Thermoleophilia bacterium. Classification (GTDB taxonomy): domain Bacteria; phylum Actinomycetota; class Thermoleophilia; order UBA2241; family UBA2241; genus Bog-752. The sequence goes on from DATIYD010000386.1 coordinate 4,554, forward strand.
TGAGGCGCCGGTACCACTCGTAGGTGCGCGCCATGCGGGCGCGAAGGCCGTCGATGCGCAGGGCGTATGGCAGGATGTCGAAGAAGACGCGAAACGAGCGCGACGAGCCGATGGTGCGCAGACCGTCGACGAAGCGGCGCAGCCGCTCCTCGCGCGGCACCGCCGCCATGATCGTCGCGGCCTCTTCCTGACCGTCGCGGAAGACCGAGTCGATCATCGCCTCGACGAGCCCGTCCTTGTTACCGAAGTAGTACTGCACCATGGCGGAGTTGGCGCCCGACTCCTGCGCGACGGCGCGCAGTGTCAGACCGCCGAACCCCTTCTCGACCAGCACGCGCTGGGCCGCGGCCAGGATCTCGAGGGCCGGCGGCGAGAGGCTGGCGCGGGGATCGGTGTGGTTGCTATCAATCATTTGATTGATTAGACTCCTTTCGGCTCAATCAATCAAGCTGCCGTGACGACGCGGAGAGGACCCGACATGACACAAGTCAGCGAAGAGGTGAAGACCCTCGGCTACATGGTCGACGGCGAGTGGCGCGACTCGAAGTCCGAGACCTGGGTCGACATCACCGACTCCAACACCGGCAAGGTCATCGCGCGCACGCCGATGTGCACCGAGGAAGAGGTCACCGAAGCGATCGAGTCGGCCAACGCGGCGTACCCCGGCTGGGCGTCGCTGCCCATCCAGAAGCGCACCGAGGTGCTCTTCACGTGGCGTCCGAAGCTCATCGAGCGCATGGACGAGATCGCCACCCTGGTCTCGACCGAGCTCGGCAAGAGCCTCGACGAGTCACGCGGCGAGGTCATCAAGATCATCGAGGCGATCGACATCGCCGTCGGCGCCCCGATGGTGCTGAAGGGCGAGTCGCTGATGAACGTCTCCACGGGGCACGACACGGTCACCTACCGTGAGCCGCTCGGCGTCTTCGCCGGCATCGCGCCGTTCAACTTCCCGGCCATGATCCCCTTCGGCTGGATGCTGCCGATCTGCATCGCCAGCGGCAACACGTTCGTCCTCAAGTCGGCCAACTTCGTGCCGCTCACGAGCCACCTGCTGCTCGACATGCTGTACGAGTGCGGCCTGCCCAAGGGCGTCGTCAACATGGTGACGGCCGAGAAGGAAGAGGCCGAGGTCCTGCTCAAGCACCCGGCCGTCCGCGGCGTCAGCTTCGTGGGCACCACCCCGGTCGGCAAGCACGTCTACTCCATCGCCGCCGCCCACGGCAAGCGCGTCCAGGCCCAGACCCAGGCCAAGAACCACGGCCTCGTGCTGCGTGACGCCTCGCTCGAGCGCGCCGCCCGCGGCATCATCAACTCCACGTTCGGCTGCGCCGGCATGCGCTGCATGGCGCTGCCGGTCTGTGTCGTCGAGAACGCGATCGCCGACGAGTTCGTCGCGCTCATGAAGAAGTTCGCCATGGAGCGTGTCGTCGGCAACGCCACCGATCCCAGGACCGAGCTCGGCCCGGTCGTCTCCGAGGCCCACCAGAAGTTCGTCCTGGGCTGGATCGAGAGAGCCATCGCAGAGGGCGCCGAGCTCGTGCTCGACGGCCGCGACGTCGCCGACAGGCTGCCGGAAGAGCTCAAGGGCGGCCACTACATCGGTCCGACCATCTTCGACCACGTGACCGAGGACATGGTCTGCGGTCGCGAAGAGGCCTTCGGCCCCGTGCTGTTCATCAAGCGCGTCGCCGACTTCGAAGAGGGCATCGAGCTCATGAACCGCAACCCGTACGCCAACGGGTCGTGCATCTTCACCGAGAGCGGCTACTACTCGCGCGAGTTCGCCCGCCGCACGCACGCCGGCATGGTCGGCATCAACGTCGGCATCCCGGTGCCGGTGAGCTTCTTCCCGTTCAGCGGCCACAAGGAGTCGTTCTTCGGCGACAACCACGTCTTCGGCAAGGACGGTTTCCAGTTCTTCACCGAGACCAAGTGCGTCACCACGCGCTGGTTCACCGAGGCCGACAAGAAGCAGAAGCAGGTCAGCACCTGGGAAGGCACCGTCAACCGGTAGGCCGAGCCAGGAGACACCACGCCTTCGAAAGAGGGGCGGGCCGCAAGGCCCGCCCCTTTTTTCCTTGCCCCAGGCGCGACAGTTCGCCGCCGCGACGAACGGGGAACGAGTCCCACGGATGCGCAGACTGAGGACGGCAGCGGGCGGTGGGGGGC
>DATIYD010000387.1:0-3721 GCA_035517975.1 Thermoleophilia bacterium
CAGGCAGCGGTAGCACTGGATACAGCGGTTCATCTCGTGGGTCACGAACGGGCCGAGATCGTGGTTGTCGAAGGTGCGCTTGCCGTACTCGTAGCGGCGGTAGAGGTGACCGGTCATCACCGTCATGTCCTGCAGGTGGCATTCGCCGCCCTCGTCGCACACCGGGCAGTCGTGCGGGTGGCTCGTCATGAGCAGCTCGATCACCCGGGCGCGGAAGCGCACGGCCTCGTCGTCGGAGACGGCCACGCGGTTGCCGGCGCGGGGCTTGGTGAGGCAGGACATGACGATCTCGCCCTTGTCGTCGTCGTCGTCCCAGTAGAGCTTCACGGCGCATTGCCGGCAGGCCCCGATGGAGCCCATGGCCGGGTGCCAGCAGAAGTAGGGCACGTCGTAGCCCAGGGAGAGGCAGATGTCGAGCAGGTTGCGGCTGTCGTCGACCTCGTAGGGCACGCCCTCGATCGTGATGGCCACCGTCGCCATCAGCGCGCTCGCTCCGGAGCGAGGCCGGGCAGGCCGCCGGGCCGGCGCGGGGGCGGCGGCGCGGACGGCAAGGGGCGGCCGCCCAGCGGGCCGGTGGCGGCCGGCCGCGCGCCGGCCGGGCCGGCGCCGGCGGCCGGCCGGTCGTGCCGGTAGCTGCAGCGGCCCTCGGCGATGTGCCGGTCGAAGTCGTCGCGGAAGAGCTTCAGGGCCGTACGGAGGGGCTTGGTGGCGCTCGGGGCGAGGTCGCAGAAGCACATCTCCTCGCCCATGAACCAGCACTGCTCCTCGAGCAGGTCGAGCTGCTCGGGACGGCCGCGGCCCTCTTCGATGTCGGAGAGCACCGAGACGGCCCAGGGCAGGCCGGCCCAGCAGGGTGTGCACCAGCCGCACGACTCCTGGGCGAAGAAACGCAGGAGGTTGAGGGTGAGGCCGACCGGACAGACGGAGTCGTCGACGAGCAGCGCCGTGCCGGTGCCCAGGCCGTAGCCCGCCTTCTTCATGTGGTCGAAGTCCATGGGGATATCGATGTCGGCCGCCGGGATGAAGGGCGTCGAGGCGCCGCCGGGCAGCACCGCGCGCAGCGTGACGCCGTCGCGCATGCCGCCGGCGAGGCCCTCGATCATCTCGCGCAGGGGCGTGCCCACCGGCAGCTCCCAGGCGCCGGTGCGCTGAGCCCGCCCGGAGACCCCGCAGATGCGCGTGCCGCCCTCGTCGGTCAGCCCCAGGGCGCGCCAGCGCTCGGGACCCAGTGTGACGATGCCGGGCACGCAGCACAGTGACTCGACGTTGTTGATCACCGTTGGACGGCTCCACAGGCCGGCGCTGGCCATGTGGGGCGGCCGCCAGCGCGGGTTGGCGCGGTCGCTCTGCAGGGCGTTCAGCATGCCCGAGGCCTCGCCGCACATGTAGCGCCCCACGCTCATGTGGAGGTTGATCTCGAGGCTGAAGTCGGTGCCCAGGATGCGCTCGCCCAGGTAGCCGCGCTCGCGGGCGTCGTCGAGCGCCCGGCTGAGCAGAGCGTACGGCTTGTCGTACTGGGCCCGCACGAAGATGTAGCCCGTGCTCGCGCCGATCGCGTAGCAGGCAAGGGCCATGCCCTCGATCAGCAGGTGCGGGCTGCCCTCGATCAGGAAGCGGTCCTTGAAGCTGCCCGGCTCCATCTCGTCGCCGTTGCACACGACGTACTTCACCGGCGGGGCGTCGGCGCCCATCGGCACGAAGCTCCACTTGCGGCCGGTCGCGTAGCCGGCGCCGCCGCGGCCACGCAACCCGGAGTCGCTGACGGCCTGCGTCACGTCGCCGGGCGCCATGTCGCGCAAAGCCCGGCGCAGCGCGCCGTAGCCGCCGGCCGCCTCGTACTCGGCGATGTCGAGCGCCTGCCGGTCGGGGCGGAAGGCGCCGGTCAGCGGCCGCTGCTCTGGCGTGGTCGGCTGCAGGGGCTCGTCAGTCATAGCTCGCCAGGATCTCGTCGATGCGCTCGGGCGTGAGGTCGCCGTAGAAGTCCTCGTCGATCTGCATCGCGGGGGCGTGGTCGCACTGCGCGAGGCAGACGATGGGCAGGAAGGTGAATCGTCCGTCGGGCGTGGTCTCACCGAGGCCGACGCCGAGGCGCGCCGCGATGTGGTCGCGCATCTGCTCGTAGGCCATGACGTAGCAGCAGTCGCTGTCGCAGATCAGGATGACGTGGCGCCCGACGGGGCGGCGGAAGAGCATGTTGAAGAAGGTGGCCCGGCTGTCGAGCTCGTCGACCGTGAGACCGAGGAGCTCGCCGACGTCGGCCAGGGCCTCGTCGGAGAGGTAGCCGCGCGAGCGCTGCACCGTGCGCAGCGCGCCGGCCGCCGCCGCCTCGCGGTGCGGGTAGTGGTGCATGGTCGCCTCGATCGCCGCGCGTTCGTCGTCGGTCAGCATCGTCACCTGTCCACGTCGGCCATCACGAAATCGATGCTGCCGAGGATCGTGATGAGGTCGGGGATCTCGAAGTGCTCGGCCATGAGCGGCAGCGTCTGGAGCAGCGCGAAGGAGGGCGTGCGGATGCGGTTGCGGTAGGCGCACTCGGTGCCGTCGCTCACCAGGTAGTAGCCGTTGTTGCCCTTGGTCGCCTCGATTCCCAGGCACGCCTCGCCCGGCGGCATCACCGGCCCCCAGCTCACGCCCAGGAAGTGGTCGATCAGCGTCTCGATGTGGTGCATGGTGCCGGGCTCCTTGACCGGCGGCACGGCGAGCGGCTGGTGGGACTTGTAGGGCCCGTCCGGCATGTGCTCGAGACACTGGGCGATGATGCGCATGCTCTGGCGGATCTCCTGGCTGCGCAGCCAGACGCGGTCGAAGGAGTCGCCGTGGTCGGCGACCGGTATGTCGAACTCGAAGCGGTCGTAGCCCGAGTAGGGCCGTTTCTTGCGCACGTCCCAGCCCAGGCCGGCGGCGCGCAGGTTGGGCCCGGTGATGCCCCACTCGACGCAGTCGGAGAGGCCGAGCGGTCCGACACCCTTGGTGCGGGCCCTGGTGATGCGGCTGCCCAGCACGAGGGCGTCGTAGTCGTCCATGCGGGGCGCCAGGTAGGCCAGAAAATCGGCCATGAGCTCTCTCCAGCCGGCTGGAAGATCTTCGGCGACACCGCCGAGCCGGAACCAGCCGGGATGCATGCGGCCGCCCGTGATGGCCGTCGTGATGTCGTGGATGCGCTCGCGGTCGCTGAACATGTAGAAGACGGGGGACAGGGCGCCGATGTCCTGCGCGAAGGTGCCGTAGTACAGCAGGTGGCTGTTGATGCGGTAGAGCTCGCAGAGCATGACGCGGATCACCTCGGCACGCTCGGGCACCTCGATGCCGGCGAGGCGCTCGGCCGACATGAGGTAGGCGAGGTTGTTGACGACGCCGCCGGTGTAGTCGATGCGGTCGGTGTAGGGGATGAAGGTGTGCCAGGTCTGGCGCTCGCCCATCTTCTCGGCGGCGCGGTGGTGATAGCCGATGTCGACGATGCACGAGACGATCTCCTCGTCGCGCAGCCCGACGACGATGTGCACCACGCCGTGGGTGCCCCCGTGGTGGGGACCGACGTTCAGGAACATGATCTCGGGGTCGCGGGCGAGCTCCTCGAGTCCCCAGTCCTCGGGTCTGAAGGCGAGCATGTCCTGCCACTCCGCGGCGCGCTGGGGCGACATGACGAGGCGGCCCAGCTCGGTGCCCCGGCTCGCCGACTCCTTGCGCAGCGGGTGGCCCTCCCACCAGGGCGGCATGAGGA
>DATIYD010000388.1:0-3614 GCA_035517975.1 Thermoleophilia bacterium
CCGCCCCGCCCGCTCATGTTCCGCAGGCGACCGACGGACCTCTCCCGCGACGACCCGCGCACCGGGGCGCCACCGGCGGGCCGGCCGGCGCACGGCGATGTAGGCTGGCGGCGTCAGAGGATCTGCGACCGGCAGGCAAGGCGACCAAGGGGAGGCAGCCGTGACCGAGGCGGCGAGCATGCGCAGGGCGGACAAGGCGATCACCGACGCGGACGAGCTCCACCGCATCCTGGACGATGCGCACGTGCTCCACCTCGGCCTCGTCGACGACGGACGGCCGTACGTCGTGCCGCTCAACTTCGGCCGCGAGGGCGACACGATCTACCTGCACTGCGCGGCGGAGGGCCGCAAGCTGCGCTGTCTGCGTGCCCAGACCGAGGTCTGCGTCGAGGTCGAGCGCCTGATCCGGGTGACCACCGGCCCGTCGGCCTGCGGCGCCTGGACCAGCCACTACGAATCGGTCATCGGCTTCGGCACGGCCACCGTCGTCGACGACGACGCCGAACGCCGGTCCGGGCTGCAGGCCATCATGGCCAAGTACTCGGGCAGGCGCGATTGGGAGTTCGCGCCGCAGACCCTGGCCAAGACGATCGTGATCCGCGTCGCGCTGTCGTCGCTGACCGGGAAGCGCTCGCCGGCCCAGGCCTGACGCGAAAGCGCCGGCCGGACCGGTCGCAAAGCGAAAGCCCCGCCCGCCCGGCCGTCGCGGTTTCCGGGAGCGGCTCCCCGTGGGGGGCCGAGGGGAGCCGCTCCCGGAAACGCCCGGACGACCTTCAGCCGCGGTCGCCCGCGACCTCGGCCGCCACCTCGCCGGCCAGCCCCAGCTCCATGCCCTGGCCGAGGAGGTCGCTCTGGATACGGCCGACGTCGAGCTCGCGCGGCGGCACGCCGCCGCTCACCGCCAGGGCCGCCGCGGTGCCGGCCGCCTGGCCGGTCGCGAAGCAGACGGGGATCAGGCGGAGCTGGACCATGGCGTCGGGGGCGGCCGACAGGCAGCGTCCGGCGAAGAGCAGGCCGTCCACGTCGCGTGGCACGAGCGAGCCGTACGGGATACGCATCTTGCGCGTCGCGTACGGTTTGACCACGGTGTCGTCGAAGGGCGCGGCGAAGACCTCTGCGAGGCTGGGCGAGGCGAGCCCGGTGATGCGCCGCGTGCCGCGCACGCCGACCTGCGCCGCCGTGCATTCGAGGCGCGCCTGCTCGAAGCCGGCCAGGCGTTCCCGCAGGAAGGCGACGAGCCTCATGGTGTGCTGGCGCGTGACGATCTCGGCGCGGGTCAGATCGTCGGGGTCGATGCCGTTGACGCCGAACAGGCTGCCCGACCAGAGGTTGATCTGGCCCGGATAGCAGAGCTCGGCGGCAAAGACGCCGGGCGCCCACTCCCGGGAGCGCACCTCGAGGTCGAAGGCGAGCTCGCCGGCTTCGACCGCCTGGGCCACGACGTTGCGCAGGTTGCCCCAGCTGCCGAGCTGGGCCAGAGCACGCCCGGTATCGACACCGACGACCGTCGACATGAGCGTCACCGGCAGCGGCCGCTCGTCGAGCTCAAAGGCGGCGCCGGCGGTGGCCGCGAGGTCGCCGTCGCCGGTCGTGTCGATCACGACCCGGGCGCGAATGGCGGCGCGGCCGCCCTTGCTCATGACGATGACCCCGCCGACGCGCCCGTCGGTCTCGATGCTGCCGACGACCGCGGTGTGGAGCAGCAGCTTGGCACCCGAGTCGAGCAGCAGGGTGAGCAGCTCGAACTTGAGGATCTCGGGGTCGACCGCGATCAGCCCGTCGACCGCGGGGTCGTCGCCCAGGTTGGCGCACTCCTGGTAGGTACGGGCCGCCTCGAGCCGCAGACGGACCTCGCTGTTGATGCCGTTGTCGAGCGGCGGCACGGTGATCACGAGACCACCGGTCGCGAGGCCGCCGAGGTAGCCGTAGCGCTCGAGCAGGATCACCCGGGCGCCGTGCCGCGCGGCGCAGGTGGCGGCCGCTACGCCGGCGACTCCGCCGCCGCAGACCACGATGTCGACCTCGTCGTAGACGGGGATGGTGCGTTGCTCTTCGATCACCACGTCCATGATGCCTCGGCTCCCTCCCGTGGCCCGCACCGGCCAGCCATCAATGCCGTACGGGTCATACCGGCTCACCCGTCCCCTTCACGGCGCGCTTGAGCGCCTCGTAACCGGGCAGGTCGCGGTAGAACTGATCACTGGTGTAACAGCCCGAGACCGTGCCGAAACCCGGCGCTACGTCGCACCAGCTGCAGGCGTTGCAGAGACGCTTCGTCTGCAGCGGCCGCCCGGCGATGATATCGGCCACGATGTCGGGGTACGAGAGCGCCATGCGGCCGATGCCGATGGTGTCGGCCCAGCCCCGCTCGACGACGGCCTGGCCGACGTTGGGCAGCCAGCGCTGCAGGTACGAGTAGCCGCTGCCCACGTGCACGAACCCGGGCCGCGCCTTCTTGAGCTCGGCCACGGCGGCGATCAGGCGCACGACACCGACGAGCGGGTCTTCGGGTGGCCGGTGGGGCGCGACCGGCAGCGACAGGTAGGGCTCCATGACGTGCGAGTTGTACTCGGCGCCGGCCGACGCCGACACGAGCCTGATGTCGAGCTCGGCCAGCAGGTCCATGAAGCGCAGCGGCTCGGCGAGGTCGCCGCCGAGACCGCTGCCGTCGCCGCCGAAGGCGTAGGGGTAGCTCTCGTTCACGGCGGCGGGATGGGCGCGATCGTCGTCGCCGTCGACGAAGGGCACGAAGTCGACGGCGCTGAAGCGCACCGCGATCTCGAGGTCGGGCGCCTCCGCGCGGATGCCGGCCACGATCTCGCGCAGGAACCGCGTACGGTTCTCGAAGCTGCCGCCGTACGGTCCCGGCCGCTCGACGGCGCTCAGGAACTCGTGGCCCAGGTAGCCGTGGCAATGCTTGATGTCGACGAAGTCGAAACCGGCTCGCTGCGAGAGCACGGCCGCCCGCACGAAGTCGGCGATGACGCGCTCGATCTCGGCGTCGCTCATGACGGCCTCGTCGCCGGTCGCGTCGTAGCGCTCGTCGAGCAGCGGATGGTGGTAGAGCGTGCGCGGCTCGCAGCGCGCCATGTCGTGCGGATGAGCCACCCTGCCGGAGTGCGTGAGCTGCACGCCGACGAGCAGGTCGTCGGTTCTGCCGAAGCGCTCGGCGTGGGTGGCGACGAGCAGCTCGCGCAGCCCGGCGATGTCGGCCAGCGTGCCTTCGGACATGATGAGCTGGCTCGGGCTGCCGCGCCCCTCGGGGCACACGGCGATCGCTTCGGCGCCGAAGATCAGCTTGGCGCCGCTCAGGCCCCAGCGCCGCCAGCGCCGCCGCGTGAGGTCGGTCGGCCGGCCGTCGGCCGTGCAGTCCCAGCCCTCCATGGGCAGGATGGCGAAGCGATTGCCGATCGTGCGGCCGTGCAGCTCGAGCGGTCGCGCGAGCGGCGCGCCGGGGCCGGATCGGACCTCGGCATCGACCGGCAGCTCGAGACCGAGCGACTCCACGTAGTGCTGCAGGGACTCGACGTCCCGGATGCGACCGATGTTGCGCATGGTCGTGTGCTTCCTCCTTCGGGCGAGCGCCGGCGTCTATCGTGGCGGGGGCGGAGCGG
>DATIYD010000389.1:0-2715 GCA_035517975.1 Thermoleophilia bacterium
TCGAGTCGGTCTTCAAGGCCATCGACAACGCGGTCGGCATGAAGGGCAGCCTGGCCGACTACCAGGTGCGGGCGGTGACCGCCGGCAAGGACGCCCTGGCAGAGGTCAAGCTGGCCGTCGACGTCGACGGCCGGCACTACCGCGGCCAGGCGGTCAGCTTCGATGTGATGGAGTCGTCGGCGAAGGCCTACGTGCGCGCCATGAACAACGCCGCCGCGGCGAAGGAGAGCAGCTAAATGGGACACACGATCGTAGAGAAGATCCTCGCCCGGGCCACCGGCCGCGAGGCGGTGGCGCCTGGCGACATCATCGAGGCCGAGGTCGATCTGGCCCTGGCCAACGACGTCACGGCGCCGATCGCCATCGCCGAGTTCGAGAAGGCCGGTTTCACCGAGCTCTTCGACCCGGCGAAGATCGCCCTGGTCGCCGACCACTTCACCCCCAACAAGGACATCAAGGCCGCCGCCCAGAGCAAGATCCTGCGCGAGTTCGCCCGCAAGCACGGCATCGAGCACTTCTGGGAGGTCGGGCGCGTCGGCATCGAGCACGTGCTGCTGCCCGACCAGGGCCTGATCGCGCCGGGCGACGTCGTGATCGGCGCCGACTCGCACACCTGCACCTACGGCGCCCTCGGCGCGTTTTCGACCGGCGTCGGCTCGACCGACTTCGCCGCCGCCATGGCCTGGGGGCGGGTGTGGCTGCGCGTGCCCGGGACGATCCGCTTCGTCTACCACAACCGTCCACCGCGGTACGTCGGCGGCAAGGACCTCATGCTGCACACGATCGGCCTGATCGGCGTCGACGGGGCCCTCTACCAGGCGATGGAGTTCACCGGTCCCGCGATCAAGCGCATGAGCATCGACGGCCGCTTCACCATGTGCAACATGGCGATCGAGGCCGGCGCCAAGTGCGGCGTCGTGGGCTACGACGAGACGACCGACGCCTACCTGCGCGAGCGCCCCGCCGGCAGTCGCGGCCGCGACGCCGGGGTCGAGCTGAACAGCGACCCCGACGCTGCCTTCGTGCGCGAGGTCGAGATCGACGCGGCGGCGGTCGAGCCCACCGTCGCCATGCCGCATCTGCCGTCGAACACCGCGCCCGCGTCGAGCCTGGCCGACGTGCGCGTCGACCAAGTCGTGATTGGCTCGTGCACCAACGGCCGCCTCGAAGACCTGCGCCAGGCCGCCGAGTTGCTGCGCGGCCGCACGGTGCACCCCGATGTGCGCCTGATCATCCTGCCGGGCACCCAGCAGGTCTGCCTCGACGCTGCCGCCGACGGCACCCTCCAGGCCCTGATCGAGGCCGGCGGCGCCTTCAGCACGCCGACCTGCGGGCCCTGCCTGGGCGGGCACATGGGGGTCCTCGCCGCCGGCGAGCGCGCCGTGGCCACGACCAACCGCAACTTCGTGGGCCGCATGGGCCACGTCGACAGCGAGGTCTACCTGGCGAGCCCCTACGTGGCGGCGGCCTCTGCGATCGCCGGCCACATCGCCACGCCCGAGATGGTCGGCGCCGGCCCAGCCGGACCCGACGCGGGAGGCCGGTCATGAGCGCCATGGTCTTCGAAGGCACGGTGCATGCGTTCGGCCGCGACGTCGACACCGACGTCATCATCCCGGCGCGCTACCTGAACACGAGCGACCCCGCCGAGCTCGGCGCCCACTGCATGGAGGACATCGACGCCGCCTTCGTCGGGCGCGTTCGCCCCGGCGACATCATGGTGGCCGGCGAGAACTTCGGTTGCGGCAGCTCGCGCGAGCACGCCCCGGTGGCCATCAGGGCGGCCGGCGTGTCGTGCGTGGTGGCCGCCTCGTTTGCCCGCATCTTCTACCGCAACGCGATCAACACCGGCCTGCCGATCGTGGTCTGCCCGGCCGCCGCCGCCGAGGCGCGCGCCGGCGATCGCCTGCGCGTCGACGTCGAAAGCGGTGTGGTGGCCAACCTCACCCAGGGCACGAGCCACCGGGCCGACGCGTTCCCGGCCTTCTTGCGGGAGCTGATCGCCTGCGGCGGCCTGCTGCCGTACGTCAAGGCACGCCTCGAGGCGGGGGAGACGGCGTGAGCGCCGTCGACCTGCCGAAGGCGCCGCTCGAGACCGGCAGGCGCGGCGTGAGCGCCTACCGGGTCATGGCGCTGGCCGGCGACGGCGTCGGTCCCGAGATCGTGGCGGCGGCGCAGCGGGTGCTCGCCGCCGTCGCCGAGCGCTACGAGTTCACGCTCGCCTATCAGGAGGGCCTGATCGGCGGACGCGCCATCGACGAGCTCGGCCTGCCCATGGAGGACGGTCTCGCCGAACGCTGCCGCACCTGCGACGCCGTGCTGCTCGGCGCGGTGGGCGGTCCCAAGTGGGACACGACCGACCCGGCCAAGCCGCGCCCCGAGCAAGGCCTGCTCGGCATGCGCAAGGGCCTCGAGCTGTTCGCCAACCTGCGCCCCGTGAAGAGCTTCGCCGCGCTTGCCGCCACCAGCACGATCAAGCCCGAGGTGATCGCCGGCGTCGACATCGTGGTGGTGCGCGAGCTCACCGGCGGTGTCTACTTCGGCAAGAGCGAGCGCGTCGGCGACACGGCCTACGACACCATGCTCTACACCGATGCCGAGTGCGACCGGCTGCTCGACTACGCCTTCCGCCTGGCCGCGCAGCGCCGCGGTCTCGTGCACTCGGTCGACAAGGCCAACGTGCTCGAGAGCTCGCGGCTGTGGCGGGGGGGGGGG
>DATIYD010000390.1:0-14574 GCA_035517975.1 Thermoleophilia bacterium
GCCAGCGGCGTCGTATTCATGCGCTCGGTGCTCGCTATGGCGATCTCATCCTCTCGAGAGGGCACTAGGGTCGCGACATCACTACATTACCCTGCAGCGCTTCCCGAGATTCGACATCGACTTCAGGCCGCCTCCCTCGTGGAGGCTGCCGTCATGTGATCGGCGGTTCGCGGCGATCGTCGGGCCGCCTCCGTCTGTGGCGAACCGGTCGTCAGGCAGCCTCCGTCTCTTCGGGCCTGATCGGAGTCGCTGCCGCCATGGGCGGCAGGACCTCGTCGTCCAGATGGATGTGGGCGACCGCGTTGATCGCCTGCGGGTTGCGTGCCCGCAGCACGAAGAGCATCACGACGCCGGCCAGGATCCAGGCGGCCATCACGTACGGAGCGTATTTGTAGGGCGAGGTCAGGGCCGTGATGAACTTCAGCCCGGGCACGCCGGTGATGCCGGCCACGCTCAGGAAGCCGGGCACCAGGGCCGCCGCGCCGATGATCGGCACCACGATGTGCGAGACCACGTTGCGCTCCTCGCGGTGGTTGCGCAGGTAGTAGCCGATGCAGGCGATGTTGGCCACGATGTAGATCGGCACGATCACGACGACGATCGCCGTGCCCACGATGCCGAAGGCCACCTCGGGCGAGTAGCGCTCGCCCAGAGTCAGTGTCACGGCCAGGCCGATCAGCAGCTCGACCAGCACGCCGACGCGCGGTGAGTGAAAGCGCGGGTGCAGGTTCGAGAGGCCGCTGGGCATCACGCCGATGCGCCCCAGCGCGTAGCCGGTGCGGGTGAACACGTTGGTGTTGGCGTTGGCGCAGGCCAGGGTCGAGTTGATGATGGCCAGCAGGACGAACACCCAGAGGAAGTTCGCGACCGTGCGGGCCAGGCCGCTCCAGGGCACGCCGTTCGAGGCCGAGGCGAAGCCGGCCAGCTTGCCCGGGCCGTAGCCCACGGCCGCCGCGTACGTCGTGAACACGTACAGCGCCCCGATCAGCACGGTGGCGAAGAGCACGGCCCGCGGGATGTTGCGCCGCGGATGCCTGGCCTCTTCGGCCAGGGCCGCCGCCGACTCGAAGCCGGCGAAGGCCAGCAGGGCGCCGACCCCGGCGGCCACCACGCCGCTCATGCCGGTGTAGCCCTTGACCGTCGCGAAATGGGTGGTGAAGACCTGCAGCGTGTTGTTGCTGCCGGCCTTGACGACCAGTGCTATCGCCAAGCCCAGAAAGACCACGATCTCGATCGAGCCGAGCCATACGCCGGTGCGCGTCGAGGTGCGCACGCCGCGGTACACGAGGTAGCAGACGAGCAGGGTGCCGGCCGTGGTGAAGACCCACCACAGGCTGGTCGGAAACGATGACTGCTCGGCGTGCCACTCGCCGGCCACGGTGAAGCCGAGCTGCAGCATGACCAGAGGGAGCACGAGGACCTGCATCGCCGTGTAGCCCCAGCCCACCAGGAACCCCACCCAGGGGGCGAGGCCGGCGGCGCTGTAGGTAGCGACCGAGCCCGCCGCCGGGATGTGCTTGGCGAGCTGGCCGATGCTCCACGCGGTGAACAGGATGCCGATGAAGGCGAACAGTACTGCGAGCGGAAGCGCGCCGGCGGCGAAGGCCGCTCCGAGCGGGATCGAGGCCGCGATGGCCGCGGCAGGGGCCATCGAGGTCATCGATTGGAACAGCACTCCCGGCAGGCCGACGGCGTCGCGCTCCAGTGGTGCGACGGTCGTGGTTTGCGTGGCCAAGGTTCTCACCCTTCCATGAGGGCCGTGGGTTGACAGGAATGAAACGGAACTTGGCCAATCGGATGATTATGCAAACACTCTAAACTTAATTTTCCCTGCATCTGGCTTCATCTGAGTTCATCCTGACTTCATCCGGCGGTTCATGTGGCGGTTCCGCCCCCTGACCGCCCTCACGTTGGGGGCCGTATCTGTCGACAACGTAACGTGCGTCCGGATAGCCGCAAATCGGTCATGCGGACGGCGGGCACGGTTGGCGGTGGGAGAGGGCCGATGGACCGCATGCAGGAAACGTTCTGGGCGCAAGCTATCGCCGACATCGCGGAGTTCGTCTTCGTGCTCGACCGCGACCGCACGGTGAGGGCGGTCAGCGGAGCGCTCGCCCGCGCTCTCGATCGCGAGCCGGCCGACCTCGTCGGCTGCAGCTGCGCCGAGCTCATGCACCCCGCCGGCGCCGTGCCGGCGCCCTGCCCGTTCGCCGAGCTGCTGATCGACGGCAAGGCGCACCACGCCGACGTGCACAGCGCGCGGCTCGGACGCGACTTCTTCGTCACGGTCACGCCGTTGCCCAATGCGGCCGGCGAGGTCGTGGGCGCGATCCACACCGCCTTCGACATGACCGAGCGGCGGCGCGTCGAGGGCCGGCTGCGCGACAGCGAGGCGAACCTGCGCAGCCTCATGGAGAACATCAGCGAGGTGATCGGCCGCTTCGACCTGAGCCTGCGCTGGAGCTACGCGAGCCCCGCGATCGAGACCTTCCTCGGGCTGAAGCCGGCCGACCTGCAGGGCAGGCGCATTCACGAATCGGGGGTCCCGGCGGAGATCGCCGAGCTGATCGACGATGCCCTGCGGCGCGCCGTCGCCGAGCGCCGCGCCGTCGACGTCGAGTTCTCGCTGGCGCGGCCCGGCCGCGACGGACGCGTCTTTCTCGAGGCGCGCGCCTACCCCGAGTTCGACGGCGCCGGCGAACCCGTCTCGGTGGTCACCGTGACCCGCGACGTCAGCGAGCAGAAAGAGGCGGCCAAGGCCCTCGAACGTTCGGTGCGGCTGCTGCAGCACGGCGAACGCCTGGCCCATCTGGGAAGCTGGGAGTGGGACGTGGCCACCGACACCTCGGTGGTGTCGGCCGAATGGCAGCGCATCCACGGCCTGGTGGGCGAGCGCATCACGAACGCCGAGATCGCGCTCGTCTGCCACGAAGACGATCACCACGTCGTGCAGGAGGCCTTCGCGGAGGCGGCCGCCGGCCGCCCGTACCGCGCCGATCACCGCATCGTCCACCCCGCCACCGGCGAGATACGCCACCTCATGACCTACGGCGTCCCGGTCCTCGATGCCGCCGGCGACCTCGAGACGGTCTTCGGCGCGTCGCTCGACGTCACCGAGCTGGTGAAGAGTGAGGAGCAGCTGCTCGAGCGCGAGCGCCGCCTGCAGGACGCCCTCGGCGACACCGTCGCGGCGCTCGGCGCCACCGTCGCCCAGCGCGACCCCTACACGGCCGGCCACGAGGTCAGGGTGGCCGAGCTCTCCTGCCTGATCGCCGAACGGCTCGACTGGGACGAGGCGGCGCTCGCCGCCCTGCGCACGGCCGCCGTGGTGCACGACGTGGGCAAGATCTCGATCCCCGCCGAGATCCTGAGCAAGCCCACGCGTCTGACGCCGCTCGAGTTCGAGCTGATCAAGGGTCACCCGCGGGCCTCGTACGACATCCTGGCGCCGATCGCCTTCGACGACCACGTCGCCGACACCGCGCTGCAGCATCACGAGCGGCTCGACGGCTCGGGCTACCCGGCCGGCCTGCGCGGCGGCGAGATCCTGCCGGCGGCCCGCGTACTGGCCGTGGCCGACGTCGTCGAGGCGATGGTCTCGCACCGGCCCTACCGGCCCGCCCTGCCGGCGGCCGAGGCGATCGCCGAGATCAGGGGCGGCGCCGGCACCCGCTACGACGCCCTCGTGGCGCGCGCCTGCCTGCGGCTGATGGAAGACGAGGGCTTCACCTTCTCGGCCGGCTAGAGCCGGCTCGGCCCATCCGTCTCGGCTGCCGCCTGGAGACGGCTCCGCCGACGCTCAGGCCGGTTCCACCTCGACCGCCACCTCGACGCGGTTCTTGCCGAGGTCTTTGGCGCGGTAGAGCGCGCGGTCGGCGGCCTCGACCAGGCCGTCCATCGACAAGGCGTGCAGGCCGAAGCTCGCCATGCCCACGCTCACGGTGATCACCGCCGGCGCGTCGGCACGCCCGAAGTTCTCGCCGGCCACCGAGCTGCGGATACGCTCGGCCACTGTGAAGGCGGCGTCGGGGCTGCCGTTTTCGTCGACGTCGGCGGCCGCCAGACCTTCGGCGACTCTCTGCCGCAGTCGCTCGCCCACCAGGGTCGCGTGGTGGGCCGCGGTGCTCGGCAGGATGATGGCGAACTCCTCGCCGCCGTAGCGCGCCACCAGGTCGATCTGCTGCCGCGTCTGGGCCTTGAGCAGCGTGCCGACGCCGTGCAGCACGGCGTCGCCGGCGCGATGCCCGAAGCGGTCGTTGTAGGCCTTGAAGTCGTCGATGTCGATGATCAGCAGGGAGAGCGGCAGCTCGTAGCGGCGGGCGCGGGCGACCTCTTCGGCCAGACGCTGGTAGAAGTGGCGGTGGTTGTAGAGGCCGGTGAGGTCGTCGGTGATCGAGAGGCGCTCGAGGTCGGTGAAGACGTCGGCGTTGTGGATGGCGATGGCCGCCAGCACCGAGAGCTGGGCGAAGAGCCGCTTCTCGTCGTCGGTGTAGTGCCGGCACGAGCGCGAGTCGACGATGCCCAGCACGCCGATCACGCGGCCACCGAACTCGAGGGGCCCGTCGAGGTTGGACTTCTCGCCCCAGCGGTCCATCTCGGCGGCCTCGGCCTCGGGCAGCCCCGGATCGTCGCGGTGGACCTCGCAGATGCGCCGCTCCCTGACGACCGGCACGTAGTTCAGGCGCATCTCGGGCGAGTACGATTCGCCCACGCCGGTGCCCTCTTCGGTGAACCCCTCGGCCGTGCCCCACGAGGCTACGTAGTCGAGCATGTCGGCCTCGGCCCTGTAGCGATGGATGTCGGCCGAGGTCACGTCGAAAGCCTCGCAGACCTGGCGGGCGATGGCGCTCATCACCTCGCCGACCGTGAGGGTCGAGGCGATGGTCGCTCCCACCCGGGCGATGATCGTCTGCGCGTCGTCCACGTGACCCGCTTTCGCCATTGCTGTTCCCGCACCTGACGCAACGCCGCGGGCCTGGCAAAGATTTCTCTCCAGGAACGGCCGTCAGTATGCGCCGTACGCCGCCGGGGGGTCGCCGATGTGGCGCGGCGCGGTGTACCGACATAGTATCCCGCTCGACGTCGCGCGCGCGAGTGTCGGTCGTCTGAGCGACGCACGCGGAGGGGTGGCCGAGCGGTTGAAGGCAGCGGTCTTGAAAACCGCCAGGGGTCGCAAGGCCCCTCGTGGGTTCGAATCCCACCCCCTCCGCCAGTTGCCCGAACAACGCGCGACCGTCTTCAGTCGCCGGCGAGGCCGCCGGCGCGCCTCACCGTCTCTCAGGCAGCCTGCTGTCCCGCTTCCTCTTCTCGCTGCCGCGCGTAGGTCGTCAGCATGACGCCGTCGCTCGTGAGCTCGTGTTCGGCCAGCCGGAACCGGCGCAGCTCGCCGTCCTCTGGGAAGATGCGCTTGCCGCCACCCAGCACGAGCGGGTCGATCGTCAGGCGCAGCTCGTCGACCAGATCGCCGGTGAGCAGGCCGCGCACCAACCGGGCGCTGCCGATCACGTGCAGGTCCCGGCCGTCCTCCTGCTTGAGCGCTCGCACGGCGCTGACGACGTCGGGGCCCAGCAGCGTCGAGTTGTTCCACGACAGAGGTTCGGTGAGCGTGGTCGAGGCCACGTACTTCGGCACCCTGTTGAGCGGTTCGCGGACGGCGGCCGTGTCGTCGGGCGCGTTCGGCCAGTAGCCGGCGAAGATCTCGTAGGTGCGCCGCCCCAGGACGAGGGCGCCGATCTCGCCGATGTTCTTCAGGACCCAGGCCCGGCCCCGCTCGTCTTGCGCGTACCGCATGTGCCAGCCGCCGTGCGCGAAGCCGCCCGAGGGGTCTTCGTCCGGCCCGCCCGGCGCCTGGGCCACGCCGTCCATGCTCAGGAACTCGTTGACGATCAGCTTGCGCATGTGCCCTCCCGATGGGTCGCCTGCCAGGGAGCCGCTGTGGCCCCCACTGCAGAGGACTGTCCCCTCGTGGGTGCGGATCCCACCCCACTGGGTCGGCGAGGACGGCGTGACGCGACCTGAACCGGGGTAGTCTCGGGGTTCTCTGGCCCCGATCGAGGGATGGCGGCATGGCTACCAACGACTACCCGATCGACGTCCGCGCCACCTATCCCGAGCGCAGCTCACGCGGATGGGCCGCGCTGACCATCCTGCTGATCAAATTCCTCGCGCTCATCCCCCACTTCTTCGTCCTCATCTTCCTCGGCATCGCCCAGTTCTTCGTGGCGCTGGTCGCGCAGGTGGCGGTGGCCGTGAGCGGCGAATATCCGCCGGGCATGTTCGACTTCGTGGCGGGCGTGCTGCGCTGGGGTACCCGGGTCGCTGCGTTCATCCTCTCGCTCGACGACCGCTACCCACCCTTCACCCTGCGGCCCGTCGACGACTACCCGGTGGACGTGGTGGTGCATCGGCCGACGCAGAGCAGCCGCCTCTACGCGCTCTTCACCGTGATCGTCGAGCTGCTCTTTCTCGCCGGGGCCATCACCCTGGCCGCGTTTCTCATCCACCGGGGAGTGCACGCGCGGCGCTCCTACAACTACCCCTCCAACGCAGGGGTCGGCCTGCTCCTGCGTCAGATCGCCGCGCTGCCGCACTACGTCGTGCTGTTCTTCGTGGGCATCGGCGTGTTCGTGGTCTGGGTGGTCGTGCAGTGGGTGATCCTCTTCACCGCCAGGTTCCCGCGCGGCATGTACGACTTCGTCGCCGGTTTCGTCCGCTGGCAGACGAGGGTGAGCGGCTATGCCCTCGGGCTGATCGATCGCTACCCGCCGTTCACCTTCGAGCCGTCGCTGACGGCGCCCGCGCCGGCCTACCCATCGGGCCCGCCTCCACTGGCGCCGTACCCGTCGGGGCCGGCGCCCACCGCACCGCAGCCCTCTGGGCCGGCCCCGCTGGCGCCGGCTCCGACACCGCCGGCGCGGACCCCGCTCCCGCCCGCCCAGTGGTACGCCGACCCCAGCGGACGCCACACTCACCGCTACTGGGACGGCGCGAGGTGGACGGAGCAGGTGGCAGACGACGGGCGGCCCGGTGTGGACCCGCTCGATGCTCCCGGCTCAGCTCCTTCGGGCTGAGCAGCTCGAGAGGCACTCGCGCCGGTGTCCACGACGTTTCGGGACCGCGGCGCCGTGCCATGTTCAGTGAGGAGGGCTGGGCTTGCGGCAGAACGGAGTTAGAGATTCACTGGCAGTTGCATCGCGTGCAGTCCTTCCAGGCGTTTCGCAACGACCTTCGCGGGTTCTTCGAGCAGCACGGCGTCCCGGCTGAGCTGTGCGATGATCTCACCCTCGTCACGCAGGAGGCCTGCAACAACGCCTGTCGGTGCTGCAGCGACGGAGCCGACTTCGACGTCTCGGTCTGCCGCATCGACGGGACCCTCGTCATCGAGGTCGCCGATCGCGGCTGTGGTCTTGACCTGACGTCCGTCCAGGCGACCTGGCCGCCCGAGCTGCTCCGAGGCGACGGTCGCGGGCTGTTCCTCATGACCCAGCTCACCGATCAGATCGAGGTCGTGCCACGACGGCGCGGGACGCTCGTGCGCATGTTCAAGACGGTCGTCTGAAGGTCGTCCGGCGCGACGGACGCCGCGATCCGCCCGGCGCCCAACATGAGTCGCTTGAACGATGGGCATATCTGAGTGAACGGCTCCCGCTAGCGTGGCAGAGCCCCGCGGAGCCGGTTCGAGCGTCGGGAGGCACCCGTGGTGCACACCCTTTCTCTCGCGCAGGTCCGTGAATCGCTGGAATTCGCTTGGCATCCGCTGGGCTACCTGTTCGTGTGCGGCGAGCTGTTTCGCGCGGTGCCGATGGAACCGCCCGCCATGCAGGGGTCCACGGCATCCTGAGCGTCAGACCGGCCGCCGTGCGAGATGGCGACAAGGTCGTCGAAGATGGCTGGCGGCCGGCGGGGGACGGCTCTCACGACCCCTGCCGCGACGGACGCGAGTCCGTCGTGCGGTTCCACCCGGCGGGCTAGTCGACCACCGCACAGAGCTTCTGCGCGTCACGGAAGCTGCGCAGCTTGGCGAGCGTCTTGGCCTCGATCTGGCGCACGCGCTCGCGAGAGATGCCGAACTCCTCGCCGATCTCCTGCAGCGTGCGGGACCGGCCGTCGCGGAGCCCGAAGCGCAGCTCGACCACGCGCCGCTCGCGCTCCGTGAGGTCGCCCAGCAGCCGCTCGACCAGAGCGCGTCGTTCGACCTCAGCGGCGGCCGCGAGCGGTTCGATCGCGGCCTGGTCTTCGATGGTCTCGCCGAGAAACGACTCGTTGTCTTCGCCGCTCGGCGCGTCGAGGCTCGCCGGCGTTCGGCCCGTGGCGATGAGCTCCTCCAGGCGCTCGACGCTCAGACCCATCGCCGCGGCGATCTCGTCGGCGCTCGGCTCGCGCCCGCTCTGCTGCTCGAGACGGCGACGCGTGGCCGCCACCTTGTTCTGGGCCTCGACGATGTGCACCGGTAGCCGGATCGTGCGGCCCTGGTCGGACAGGGCGCGCGTGATCGCCTGACGGATCCACCAGTAGGCCAGCGTCGAGAAACGAAAGCCGCGACGGTGGTCGAACTTCTCCACGGCCAGGATGAGCCCGAGGTTGCCCTCCTGGATCAGGTCGAGCAGCGGCAGGCCGCAGCCGTCGTAGCGCTTGGCTATGCTCACCACGAGGCGTAGATTGGCCTCGATCATGGTCCGTTTGGCGGCCATGTCGTGGCGCTCGATGCGCCTGGCCAGAGCGACCTCCTGAGCCGCCGTGAGCAGGGGCGTGCGACCAATCAGCGAGAAGTAGGTGCGCAGCGGATCGCTCACCCGCTCCTCGGCGACCGGCCCGGCCTCGTCCTCGCCTCCGTCCACCTGCGCGCTGAGCGGCGCCGCCTCGGGCTCGTCGATGACCTCGATACCCAGATCGGCCAGGAGCATGAGAAGGTCGTCGGCCTCGTCGGGCCCAAGCTGCGCCTCGGCCACCACCGCGGCGACCTGCGCGGCCTCCAGGCACTCCTGCTCACGGCCCTGCGCGACCAGACGCTCGACCTCGTCGCCGAGCGCCTCGTAACGGTCGGCCGCCTGGGGTTCTTTCGCACTACTCACGGCTTGAAAATACCCCCGCCGGGCCCAGGTCAGCCGCAGCGACGGGCGCCGGCCGGCGGATCTTCGGAAACGGCCGCTCGACACGGCGCGCCGACGCAGGCGACTTAGAATGGGCTCACCCATGGCCGCCACCCCGACAAGTCCGCCGCCGCGTCTGTCGTTCAGCCTGCCGCTCGATCCGGCCCGCCTGCTGCGCGCCCGCCACCGCGTGCGCGACTATCTGAACGAGCACGTGGCCGACCCCGAGGCGATCGACGCCATCGTGCTGGCCACCGAAGAGGCCATGACCAACGCCGTGCGCCACAGCGGCGCCCGTGACGAGCTCGACATCCTGCTCTCCTTCGAAGGCGACGACCTGATCGCCGAGGTTAAGGACCACGGCAGCGGGTTCGATCTGTCCTCGTTCGATCCGCAGAGGCCGCCCGATCCGCAGGCAACCTCAGGTCGCGGCCTCTACCTCATCGCCCGGCTCATGGATGACATGAGCCTGCGCTGCGACGGCGGGCTCGAGGTGCGCGCCGTCAAGCGGGGGGTGCGCCGCCGGGCGCCGTCCGGCGCGGGGCCCCGCGACCTGCAGGCGGTAGTCCCGGGCGCCCAGGACTACCGCGACGCCCGGCAGAGAGCCCTGCTCGAAGAGATCGACGAGTCGTTCGTCGCCCTCGATTGGGACTACCGGTACGTGCACCTGAACGAGGCCGGCGCGGCATTTCAGGGCAGTTCGCGCGACGAGCTCCTGGGCCGGCGTATCTGGGACGTGCGACCGGGCCTGCGCGACACGGCGCTGGGCGTAGCGATCCGCGAGGCGACCGAGCTCGGCCGTTTCACCGTCGTCGAGTACGTGTCCGAGATCACCGGTGAGTGGCACGAAGCGCGGGTCTACCCCACCTCCTCGGGCGTCAGCGTCTTTGCCCGAGGTATCGACGAGCGCAAGCGCCGCGAGGCCGAACGAGACGATCTGCTCGCCGCCCTGCGCCACAGCGAGGAGCGCTACGCCGCCATCTTCGCGAGCGCTCCGTTCGCCCTCGCGCTGAGCGCCATGCCCGACGGCGCCCTGGTCGACGCCAACGACGCCTTCCTCGAGCTCTTCGAGTACGAACGCGACCAGGTTCTCGGCAAGACCAGCGTCGAGCTCGGCATCGCCGCGGCGGACTCGCGGGAGCAGGTGGCCATCGAGCTCGAGGCCAAGGGCCACGTTCGCGATCTCAGGGTCGACCGCACGTCCAGGTCGGGCGCGCGGCTCATCCTCTCGCTCGACCTCGACTGGGTGACCATCTCCGGACGGCGCTACATCCTCACGACCATCATGAACGTCACCGAGCAGAAGGTCGCCGAGGCGACCCTCGAGGCCAACAACGAAGAGCTCGCCGCGACGCTCGAGGAGCTGCGGGTGGCCGAAGAGGAGCTGCGTTCCCAGAACGACGAGCTCGCGGCCTCGCGTCAGGCGCTGTTCGAAAGCGACGAACGCTTTCGCCTGGCTCTGCGCAACGCGCCCGTCTCGGTGTCGGTCCAGGACCGCGACCTGTGTTACGTCTGGGCCTACAACCAGCGCAGCGCCACGCCCGGGCAGATCATCGGCAGGCGCGACGCCGACATCTTCACCGCGGAAGAGGCCGCGCGGCTGAGCGCGATCAAACGGCGCGTGCTCGAGCAGGACGTCGGCATCAGCGAGGAGATGTGGCTCGACCGCCCGAACGGCCGCATGTACCTGCTGGTGAACTTCGAGCCCCTGCACGACGCCACCGGGCGCGTGACCGGCGTGGGCACCGCCACCATCGACCTCACGCCCATGAAGCTCGCCGAAGAGGCGCTCACCACGAGCCGCGCCCGGCTGCGGGCCACACTCGAGAGCATGACCGATGCCGTCTTCGTCACCGACCTCCAGGGTCGCATCACCGACTTCAACGGGGCATTCGCCACCTTCCATCGCCTGACCGAGCGAGACGCGACCTCGCGGGTCATCGGTGACTACCGCGACATCCTCGACCTGTCGCACGCCGACGGCACGCCGGCGCCCATCGACCAGCGGCCCGTGGAGCGAGCCCTGCGTGGCGAGACGGCGACCAACCAGGAGTACCTGCTGCGCCGCAAGGACACCGGCGAGAGCTGGGTGGGCAGCTACAGCCTGGCGCCCATCCGCGGCGACGATGGTGCCATCGTCGGCTCGGTGGTGGTCGGCCGCGACGTGACCGAGCAGAAGCGCGTCGCCGCCGAGCGCGACGAGTTGCTGCGCGGCTTCGAGTACGAGCTCGCCGCCACGCGCCTGCTCGCCCGCGTCGCGACACTCGCCTCGGGCTCGCTCAGCGTCGAAGAGATCGCGGAGCAGGTGCTCGCCGGCATCCGCGACGAT
This sequence comes from Thermoleophilia bacterium, assembly GCA_035517975.1. GTDB lineage: Bacteria > Actinomycetota > Thermoleophilia > UBA2241 > UBA2241 > Bog-752. The sequence continues at coordinate 11,419 of DATIYD010000390.1, forward strand.
CTCGGCGACCTCGCAGCGGGCAGCGTCTACATCCTCGAACCCGACGGCACGCGCCTGCGCCACCTCGCCCTGTTCGGCTACCCCGCGGAGATCCTGCCCACGATCGACGAGCTTGCCCTCGACGACGACTCCAACGTAGGGCGCGTCGCCCTGACCCGCGAGGTGCTGACCCACGAGGCGCCCAACGAGCCGCTCGGCACGCTCAGGCATCGCCGACAGATGGGGCTCGAGGACAGCCGCTGGCTCGCCCTGCCCATCGAGCGGGCCGATGAGCTCGTCGGCGTGATGGCCCTGTTCTTCTCCGGCCGGCGCCCGTTCGGCGACGACGAGATACGTCTCTATCGCGGCTTGGCCGCGATCCTCGGCAACGCCATCGCCAACGCGCGCCTGTACGAACGCGAGGTCGCCGGCCGCGAGGCCGAGGCCGAACGGGCGGCCCGGATCGAGGCGCTGCACGCCGTCGCCCGGGCCGCGGCCGGTTCGCTCGACGTCGGCGAGGTCGCCCAGCACGTGGTCGACGAGCTCGGCCGCCTGTTCGACATCAAGCTGGCCGCTATCTTCGTGGCCGACGAGACCCGCGGCGAGCTCGTGCAGCAGGCGGCCTTCGGTGATCACGCCGAGGCCCTGGCCTTGGCGTTGCCCTTCGCGCTCGACTCAGACGTCGAGTCGGCGCGCGTCTATCGCAGCGGCGCGCCGCTGGCGGTCGAGGGCGCGGAGGGTGGCGCAGGCTCCTCCCTGATCCTGCCGCTCAGCGCCTACGGGCGCACCCTCGGCACGCTCAACGTCGTCTGGCCGACGCCACGGCGGTTCAGCGACGATGTCCTCGCCTTTTTCACCGCGGTCGCGCAAGAGGTCGCCGTGGGCCTCGAGAACGCCCGGCTGCACGAACAGCAGCAGCACATCGCCGTCACGCTGCAGGAGCACCTCCTGCACGCCCTGCCGGCGATCGCCGGCCTCGATCTGGCCGCGCTCTCGACGCCGGCCTACCAGCCCGAGCTCATCGGCGGCGACTTTCACGACGTCTTCGAGCTGCCCGGCGGTCCGGTGTACGCGCTGATCGGCGACGTCATGGGCAAGGGTGTCACGGCAGCCGGCCTGACCGAGACCGTGCGCAGCTCGGTGCGCGCCCTGGCGCTGGCAGCGACCGCGCCCGAGGACGTCTTGCGCGACCTCAACCTGCTGCTCGAGCGCGAGGAGCACGAGCAGTTCGTGAGCGCGCTGCTGCTGCAGTTCGATCCGCGCACGCGACGAGGGCGCCTGGCGAGCGGCGGTCACCCGCCAGCGATCAAGCTCTCCGCCGCCGGCGCCACGGCGCTCGAGGCCCGGGGACCGCTGCTGGGCACCTTCGCGGATCGCTTCGCCGCCGTCGATCTCACCCTCGCGCCGGGCGACGCCATCGTGCTCTACACCGACGGCATCACCGAGGCGCGCAGGGCCGGCGAGCTGTTCGGCGAGCGGCGTCTGCAGCAGGTGGTCGGCGGCCTTTACGGCAAGCCGGCCGCGGCCATCGCTGAAGCCGTGCGCGCTGCAGCGCTGGAGTTTGCCGGCGTGCTGCGCGACGACTTCGAGATCCTGGTGCTGCGCGCCTGAGGCGTTTGTCAGGCGCTCGCCCTGCCGCTGCGCTCGAGGCTGGCGGCCTCGTCCTGGTCGGGCCGGCCGGCCTGGCAGTAGCAGCACCCGCAGCCGCTCGCGTGGCGCCAGCCGAACTCGAGCCCGACGGTCTCGTCGAGACCGTCGCCCACGTGGATGGCGTGCTCGCCGAGCGGCCCGTCGTGCGCGGAATCGAAGATCGTGCCGTCGCGATAGATCAGATGCTCACCGAAGTCCTGGAAGACCGCCGGCAGACCGGCTGCGACCACGTCTTCGAGACTCAGGCGTGGGCGCAGCCGGCGCCCCCCCGCCGGCTTTCGTGCATGTCGTGCGTCGTTCAACCGCGACCTCTCCCCAAAGGTTCACTGTACCCACGGAGGATGATAGGGGAGTAGTACCGTTTGCGGGACCATTCGAGCGCAGTTTTGTGTTGTCACCGCTGCACACGGCGTTGTCGGGGCTGTATACAGGGCGCCTCGCAGCGTGGATGGCGAGCGGGAACCAGCCGGGCGAGCGGGAACCAGCCGGCCCCTCAGCCCTGCGAGACCCCGCTGCCCCGGCGCTCCTTGGCGGCCGGGTACAGCCAGATCAGCAGGACCGAGCCGGCGATCAGGCCGACGAGCAGCGCCCAGGTGCTGCCCCGGCCGCCCTCGTCTACCACCAGCTTATGCACCAGGTCGAGCGCCGCCAGCACCACGAAGACGATCTCAACGCGTAGCATGGTGCGATTGGCCTCGGGGTCGCGAGCCGCGGCCACGGCACCCACGGCCATGGCCAGGAGCGCCGCCCCGACGATGCGCGCCGTGGTCTGGTTGGTGGCGTGCGAGACGGGGCCGAGCGAGAAGGTCAGCGCGATACCGGCCAGCACGCCGACCACGGCAAAGGCGAGCTGTGCCACGACCAGGGCCCGGCGCCGGATGCTCACGGCCTTAGCTCGGTGTGCCGGGTGCGACGATGGTGACGACGTCGCGCAACACGTAGGTGTGGGCCAGACGGTCGCCGAACCGTTGCCGGTTGGCGTCGATGCCGATGGTCACAAGCGCCAGCGGCACGCCGACGATGGGAACCACGCAGCTCGCCGCCTTGGTCAGGTTACGCACCAGCACGGCGGCCGGGCCGGCCGGGCCGCCGCCGTAGGCCACCACGCGAAGGCCCAGGACACGCTTGCCCAGCGTCGCGTGAAAGAACGCCTCGCAGACCGTGTTGTAGACGAAGAAGCCGCCGATCAGCAGCGCCTCGAGCTCGAGCATCGGCGTCGAGCTCGATTGGGAACCGACCAGGTGCGAGAGCACGTTCTGGGTGCCGCCCCAGATGCTCGCAAACCAGAAGAAGGCGCCGAAGCCGAGCACGAGCGAGACGAGCATGTAGTCGATGAGCGAGGCCACGAGGCGCACGCTCCAGCCGGCGAGCACCTGGGCGCGCGCCATGGCCGGGGCCGGGGCGAAGCCGGCCGGCGGCGCAAAGCCGGGCGGCGGCGCGCCGAAACCGGGCGAGCCCGGAGCGGCGCCGAAGCTGGGCGGGGCAAAGCCCTCGGGCGGAGCAAAGCCGGGCGGGGGCGGCGGCTGC
>DATIYD010000391.1:0-4902 GCA_035517975.1 Thermoleophilia bacterium
CGGCGTGAACATCGTCTGCTTGCGCGTGGGGTACTCGATCAGGCCGACGACGACCCGGCGAAAGGTGTGGGCGCCGCGGGTGATGATGTCGAGGTGCCCGACGGTGACGGGATCGAAAGTCCCCGGACAGATGGCGGTGACGTTGCTCGGCACGGTGCTCTTACGACCTCGCTTGCAGGAACGTGACCCGCGTGTCGCCGTACAGTTTGACGCTCAGCTCACGGAGCGCCAGATCGACGGCTTGACCCCTGGCCGTCTCGACAACGACGACCGCCCCCGTTGCAAGAACGCCCGGCAATCGGCCAGCCAGTTCGGGCTCGACTGCCGGGTACGACGCGTACGGCGCATCTACGAGGACGAGATTATACCGTCTCGCGCGGGCAGCGTCAGCCTTGAGCGCCCGCCGGTAGTCGACGGCGAGCACGGCGAAACCGTCTGCCGGCGGTCGCAGGACGGCGAGGTTGGCGCGCAACGCCCGCAGGGCGGCCGGAGCCTGCTCGACGAAGGTGCACGAGTCGGCGCCGCGGGACAGGGCCTCGAGACCCAGTGCGCCGCTGCCGGCGAACAGGTCCAGGACGGCGACGCCGGCGAGCGCGCCATCGGCGAGCGCGGCACCGGAGCGAGTCTCGGCGCCCTCCGTGAGCCGGGCGCCGCCCTCCCCCATCCCGGCGGCGCCGGACGCGACCGTGACCGGCGGCGGAGCGCTGGCCAGCACGTCGAAGATCGCCTCGCGTACGCGGTCTGCCGTGGGCCTCGTGGCGCGGCCGGACGGCGCCGTGTGGCGCCGGCCGCGCCACTCTCCCCCGACGATGCGCATCGGCCTTCCTTTCCTTACCGTCGCTTCACGCTCGAGGCGCGCCGCCCGAGGGCGCCGCGCCGCAGGTCGACCTCGGTGCGCCCGGCCCATCCTACAGGCTCGCCCGACCCCGCCTAACGGTTCGCCTCGATCAGCCTCGCCGCTATACTCCCATCCTGAGGCCTGTGGGAGGTGCCTCGCCATGGACTACGCGCTGCTCGCCCTCGTCATCTGTGTGGCCGTCGGCATCAATCTGCCGTTCGGAGCCTGGCGCACGACTACGCGCAAGCTCTCCGTCTGGTGGTTCCTGTCGATCCACCTGCCCATCCCGGCCATCTTCGTCATCCGCCGGGCCGCCGGCTTCGGCTGGGACTACGTGCCGCTGATGATCGCCTGCGCGGCCACCGGGCAGCTCGCCGGTGGCTGGCTGTTCACGCGCCTGCGGCGTCGGCCGTCGGCCACTCAGGCCGGCTCGTCGCGGCCCAGCACGAGCGCCGGAGCGACAGGCGGCTCGCCCTCGATCGTGAAGGCTCCGCTCAGCAGCCCCGCGGCCGCGGCCCGGGTTTCGCGCCCCCGCGAGTAGACCCGACCCAGCACGTCGCCGCCGGCGACCGCCGCCCCCGTCTTGACCTCGAGCACGACACCCGCCTCGGCGTCGACCTCGTCGTCGGCCCGGCCGCGACCGGCCCCGGCGCGCTGCGCGGCGCGGCCGACCGCGAGCGCGTCGACCGCGCTCACCCACCCGTCGCAAGGCGCCTTGATCTCGGCGGCGGCCAGGCGATGGAACTCGCCCGGCTTGAAGCGGCCGCCCTGCACCGCCACCCAGCGCTCGAACCACTCAGCCGCGCGGCCGTCGGCCAGCGCGCGCTCGGCGCGCTGCCGGGCCTCGTCCTCGGCCAGCTTCAAGTCGGCGGCCGCCAGCAGCATGGCCGCCAGCTCGAGCACGACCTCGCGCACGTCGGCAGGACCGGCGCCGGCCAGTACCTCCCAGGCCTCCTCGACCTCGAGCCGGTTCCCCACCGCGTGACCGAGCGGCGCGTCCATCGCCGTGTACAGGCAGCTCACCGAGCGCCCGTAGCTCTCCCCGATCAGGCGGCAGAGGCGGCCCAGCGAGCGCGCCTGGTCGAGCGTCTTCATGAAGGCGCCCGCTCCCACGGTCAGGTCGAGCGCCAGGACCGAGGTGCCGCTCGCGACCTTCTTGGCCATGATGCTGGCCGCGATCAGGCCCTCGCTGTCGACGGTGCCGGTGACGTCACGCAGGGCGTAGAGCACCCGGTCGGCCGGCACGATACGGTCGCTCTGGGACACGACGGCCACGCCGATGCGCTCGATCTGGCGCAGGAAATCACCCTGCGAAAGCTGGACGCGGAACCCGGGGATCGATGCGAGCTTGTCGAGCGTGCCACCGGTGTGCCCCAGACCGCGCCCCGACATCTTGCCGAACAGCGCGCCGCACGAGGCCACGAGAGGCGCGAGCACCAGCGTCACCTTGTCGCCGACCCCCCCGCTCGAGTGCTTGTCGAGCACCGGGCGGCCCAGCACCGAAAGATCGAGCACCTTGCCGCTGTCGACCAGGGCGTGCGCCAGCGCGACGGTCTCGGCCGCCGAGAAGCCGCGCAGCACGATCGCCATGAGCAGCGCGCTCGCCTGGTAGGCCGGCACGGAACCGTCGACCACACCGCTCACGAAGGCCCGCAGGCGTCCCTCGTCGAGCTCCTCACCGTCGCGCTTGGGCACGATGACGTCGTTCACCACGTCGAAGGTCATGCCGTCTCCTCCCCCGTACCGCCGCGCGGACGACGGGCTCCAGCGCTCCGGCGTGCGGGGTCTGCCGTGCCGGCATCAGATCCGGGGGTGGTCAAGGCGCCGGCCAGCGTGGCAAGACCGATGGCCAGGCGAGCGCCGAGCCGCTCTCCGGTGGCCAGGACCTCGGCGTGATCGAGGGCGGCGCCCGCCGTGTTGGCCACGATCGAGAGCATGGCCACCGGCAGACCGCGCCGCCGGGCGGCGCGCACCTCGCTGGCCCCCGACATGCCGACGACCTCGCCGAAGCCGCGCAGCCAGGCCGCTTCGGCCGGGGTCTCATACTGGGGTCCCGGAACGGCGACGTAGCGTCCGGCCCGCGCCGGCAGCCGCGGCGAGAGGACGGCGGCCAGCCGTCGGGCGGTGGCGGCGCTCGTGACAGGCAACGACGCAGCACGATCGCGGGGCTCGCGCTGCAGGTCGACGACGCTCGTGACGACGACCGCTTGCCCCGTGGTCAGCGTGGGCTCGAGGGCGCCCACGGCGTTGGTCAGCAGCAGCGCACGCACGCCCGCGTCGGCCAGGTCGTCGACGGGGCGCGCGAGCTCGGCGTCGGTCCAGCCTTCGTAGAGATGCGGCCTCCCCCACGCCAGAAGCACGCGCCGCGCGATGTGCCCATCCGGCGCCCAGTGGACCAGCAGCAAGCGGTTCGGATGGCCGGCGACCTCGGTCGCCGGCCATCCCAGATCGCGATAGTCGATCTCGTCGAGCACCTCGGCGCCCTCGGGCACGATCGCGAGACCGGAGCCGAAGACGACGGCGAGCTCCGCCGGGGGCGGGCGGCGGCTCACGGCACGACCCCGCCGGCCAGCGGCGGCTTGTGGCCGGTGAGACGCGCGAAAGCCGTCGCTCCCACGTCGCTGAACAGGCCGTCGTAGCGACCGCCACGCAGGCCGCTCGCGAGGAGCGGCGCATACTCGCGCGAGTGGTCGGTGCTCGCCGTCGTCGGATCGACACCGTGGTCGGCGCACCAGATGGCGACGTCGCCCGGCCCCAGCGCACCGAGGAGGCCGGGCACGGCTTCGTCGACCTCTCGCAGGCCGGCGGCGAAGCCGGGCACGTCGTTGCGGTGGCCCCAGGTCTGGTCGAAGTCGACCAGGTTGGCGAAGAGCAGGCCGTGCGACATCGTCTCCAGGTGGCGCCGGCACGCCGCGAGGCCGGACGTGTTGTCGGTCGTGTGATCGTCGACGTCGATCCCGCGCTGTGTGAAGATCTCGCCGATCTTGCCGACGCCGATCACGGGCACGCCCTGCTCGTGCAGCAGGTCGAGGTACGTCGGACCGACAGGCGGCAGCGAGAAGTCGCGCCGCCGTGGCGTACGCTCGTAGGCGCCCGAGGAGCCGGCGAACGGACGCGCGATCACCCGGCCCACGGCGTGGGGCCCGGTCAGGATGCGGCGGGCGATCGCACACCACTCGTAGAGCTGCTCGACCGGCACGATCTCCTCGTGACAGGCCACCTGGAACACCGAGTCGGCCGAGGTATAGACGATCGGCCGGCCCGTGCGCACGTGCTCGTCGCCGAGCTCGTCGATGATCGCCGTGCCCGACGCCGGACGGTTGCCCAGCACCTGGCGGCCGATGGCCTGCGTGAAGGGCGCCATGACATCGTCGGGAAACCCCCGGGGATAGGTCGGAAAGCCGCGTTCGAGCACGAGGCCCATCATCTCCCAGTGCCCCGTGGTCGTGTCCTTGCCGGCGCCGCGCTCGAGCAGGCGACCGTAGGTGGCCCCGGGGCGGGGCTCTCCGAGCGGCAGGCCGACGACCGGGCCCAGGCCCAGCGCCGCCAGGTTGGGCAGGGCGACGTCGCTGCGTTCGAGCACGTGGCGCAGGGTGTCGGAGCCGCGGTCGCCGTAGACGCCGGCGTCGGGCGCCTCACCGGCGCCGACGCCGTCGAGCACGCACACGAAGACCCTGGTCATCGGCCCTCCTGCCCGGCATGGTCGGCCGGCCCCCGCGGGCTCGGGCGCCGGCGCCGGGCGCGCGGGTGCGTGCTGTAGAAGACCTCTCGCAGGTGCTCGGCGGTGGTGTGCGTGTAGATCTGGGTGGTGGCGATGTCGGCGTGGCCGAGCATCTCCTGCACGCTGCGCAGGTCGGCGCCGCCCTCGACGAGATGCGTCGCGAAGCTGTGGCGGAAGGTGTGCGCGCTGGCCCGGCCCTCGAGGCCGGCTCGCTTGAGCGCGCGGCGCAGCACGAAGTCGAGGCCCTGGCGGGTGAGCGGCGCGCCACGTGCGTTCAGGAACAGCTCGTCGCGCCGCCGGCCGCGGGCCAGGAGGCGGCGGCCGTGGGCCGCGTAGCGGCCCA
>DATIYD010000392.1:0-2929 GCA_035517975.1 Thermoleophilia bacterium
CCCCCCCCCCCGCCGCTTCTCTCCCGCCTGCCCGCCTCTTCCCCACCGCCGCCCGCCTCGCCTCGACGGCCGGCGCGACGCTTCTTCAGGGCCCGCGCGCCCTGTCCGCAGGCTCCGGGGGGTGCCTGGGGACGGCCCTGGCGATGTGCTACACTACGGCCCTCGTCTGCGGTCGGCGTGTGGCGCAGCCTGGTTAGCGCACTAGTCTGGGGGACTAGGGGTCGCCAGTTCGAATCTGGCCACGCCGACCATCTCCCCTCTCACGGAGCCCCATCTGCACACCCGCAGGTCGACGCGTCAGGCGGCGTGAGACTCGGCGGTCTGCGCGAACCGTCCGGTCGCCTTCAGGCCGGCGAGCAGGCCGGGCAGAGTCCGTGCGCAGTCGTCGCCGACGACGCAGTCGACGACACCGTCTCCGGGCGCCTCGCAGGCGACGCGCGTCGAGCGGGTCAGGAGCACCGTGCAGACTCCGGGAATGACCTCCTTTGCGGCCCGCAGGATGGCCCGGGCCGCCTCGGCGGTCTCCGAAGAGGATGACGTAGCCACGACGTGCGGGTAGGAGTGCTCGATCTCCAGCCGGATCGAAAGCGCGCCGAGCGACGATGTCATGGCGTCGTAGACCTCGGCCTGGAACCCGGCCGCTCGCAGGGACTCGGCTATCGCCTCGAGGCCGGATCCCGGCGATACGTCCGCCGGCGCCGCACTCACGGGATCTGACGGCGGAGCGACGAGAAGCACCCTTTTCAGATCGCGGGCCTTGGCGCGATGCCTGTGCAGGAGTGGCTTGAAGGTCAGCAGCTGCACGACCCCCCCGAACGCGCGTCCGAGCGGCGAGCGCGCCGCGGCCGCCCGCGTGAGTCCGGGATCGATGGATCTCGCGTCAACGTCGTCGCGGAGTGTCGTCCCGGCCACCGTCCCCTCCCGGCTCGGCCCGCTACCCCCAGCGTAGTACCACCGGCGTCAGGTTGCCCGGAACTGCGCTCTCGGAAACCGCCCGACAGGCGGGCTACGACGCCGTGCTCGAGACGAGCCGCTCTCGCGCCGCCCGGCGCCCCGCGCCCCCCGTCACGGCGAACCCCAGGTCGGACAGCACGCTCTCGTAGGCGTCGAGACAGTGCAGCACGCTGGCCTCGCTGCAGGTGTAGCCCATGAGACCGACGCGCCAGACCTTGCCGGACAGAGCGCCGAGCCCCGCGCCGACCTCGAGGTCGAACTCGCTCAGCAGCCGCTGCCGCACCGTCGCCTCGTCGATGCCCTCGGGCACGACCACCATGTTGAGCTGCGGCAGGCGGTCTGCCGCCGCCACGAGCTGACGCAGGCCCATGGCGTCGAAGCCGGCGACCAGCGCCTCGTGGTTGCGCCGGTGGCGCAACCAGGCGGCCTCCAGCCCCTCCTCGTGAAGCAGAAGGAGCGATTCGTGCAGGCCGTAGAGCGCGTTGACCGGCGCGGTGTGATGGTAGGTGCGGGTGCCGGCCGACCAGTAGCCGAGCTGCAGGTTCAGGTCCATGAACCAGCTCTGGCAGCGGGTGGCGCGGGCGCGGACACGCGCGAGGGCGCGCTCGCCGAAGCTCACCGGCGCCAGGCCGGGAGGGCACGAAAGGCACTTCTGCGTGCCGGCGTAGACGACGTCGATGTCCCACTCGTCGGCCCGGACCGGCACGCCGCCCACGGCAGTGACCGTGTCGACGATCGTCAGGCAGCCGTGCTCGTGGGCGAGCGCCACGAGCGGCGCCGGGTCGGTGTGCGCACCGGTCGAGGTCTCGGCCTGCACGAAGGCGACGAGGCGCGTGTCGGGGTTGGCGGCAAGGGCCGCCTCGACCTTCTCGAGCGAGACCGGTCTTCCCCACTCGTCGTCGACGACGACGGGCACGCCTCCGCAACGCTCCACGTTTTCGACCATGCGCCCGCCGAACACACCGTTGCGGCAGACGACCGCCTTGTCGCCCGGCTCGAGCAGGTTGACGAAACAGGCTTCCATGCCGACCGATCCCGGCCCGGAGACGGGGAACGTCATCTCGTTGCGGGTCTGGAACGCGTAGCGCAGGAGCTCCTTGACCTCCTCCATCATGCCCACGAACTCGGGGTCGAGATGACCGATCGTGGGGCGCGCCATGGCGGCCAGCACGCGGTCCGGGACGTTCGAGGGGCCGGGACCCATGAGAGTCCGGCGCGGCGGCTGGAACGGCTCGAACGCGATCTCGTCGCCCAACAACCTGCCCGCTCCAGCCGCCATGATGCCTCCACTGTCGACGAGGGTGTCCGACCGCTTGGGTCCGGGTCGCCCCATGGTCAAGAAGCGCGGGAAAGCAGCCGGTCGGCCCGTCATCCCGCGCGCGCCCCAAGTCTACCCCTTGGGCGGCGCCGAGGAGTCTCGGCAGGATGTCGTGCCGGACCGGCCGCACGCTGCGGCCGGTCCCGGACGGTGGATCAGCGGCGGACCGCGGGCAGCGTCTGTTCGACGGCCACCGCGGCGCGCTCCTCGTGAGAAGGGCCGGCGGCGATCGTCTCATCCGCCTCGGCCTTCACGGGCTGCGCGTCGAACACGGCCAGCAGCACCAGTGCCAGCATGGCCAACGGATACAGGATGACCGACAGGCTGATGCCGTCGTTGTAGAGCGAGAAGTAGTAGTAGTCGACCGGCACGAGCGGCAGCGCGAAGAGCACGACGTAGACGCTGTCCCAGCGCGAGACCCGCCGCGCGTTCAGGAAGAAGACGAGCGGAAAGTAGAGCTGGATGAGCGTGTAGTCGGCCGAGACGAACGGCAGCAGGAGCGCGGGCACCATGACGAGCAGCACGCGCTTCCAGCGCTCTGTCTCGCGAAAGACGACGTGGATGGCGAGCAACAGGAAGATGAGCGCCGCCGCTCCCTCGTAGAGGAGTGTGCGCGAGTGGGTCACGCTGTTGCCGCGCAGGTACCTGGTCAGCTCG
>DATIYD010000393.1:0-4348 GCA_035517975.1 Thermoleophilia bacterium
GGTCGGGCGCGAGCGCGGCGCGCCCGGCCAGAGCCGCGACGGCCAGCGCCGCGCCCGCGCCGGCGATCCGCACGAGCGGGGCCTGGGCGCCCTGCACTACCTGGACGATGGCCACCACGATCAGGGCTGCGCCGACCGCCAGTCCCAGGAACCCGATCGCCCGGCGCGGCAGGTGCTCGGTGAGGATCCACCAGACACCCGCCACCGCGACCGCCAGACCGACCAGCGCGATGACGAGCCAGCCGACGTTGCGCGCCACGAAGACGATCACCTCGACGGCGAGCACCGCCGTCGCCAGCAACGAGAGGAGCGCAAGCGCACGGTGACTCAGCGACGGGACGTTGGTGCGATCGGTCGGCACTGGGGACCCCCTCTTCGGCTGTTGTACGGTGCCCCATGAGCGGGTGCCTCGAAACGGTCTACCGTGAGTCCCGGGGCGAGGCCCTTCGACGTTCGGCGCCTGTCGCGGACCCCGGTCTACGGGCCGTTGCCCGTCAGGCCCAGGTCACCGCGACGCCGGCCGCCTCGAGGCGCGCCAGCTCGGCTGCGTCGGCGCTTTCGTCGGTGATCAGCTCATCGACCGCCTCGATCGGGCAGATGCGCGCCAGCGCGAGCTTGCCGACCTTCGAGCCGTCGGCCACGACGATCACGCGGCGCGCCCTGCCGATCATGGCGCGGTTGGTGGCCGCCTCGACCTCGTGATAGGTGGTGAGGCCGCCGTCGACGGAGACGCCGTCGACGCCCACCACGGCGATGTCGAGGTTGAGGTCGGCCAGCGTGCACTCGGCCAGCGGGCCGACCAGCTCGTAGGACTCGCTGCGCGCCGTGCCGCCGGTGACGATCAGCTTGACGGTGGGGCGCAGGGCCAGCTCAGAGGCGATGTTGAGGGCGTTGGTGACGACGGTCAGGCCGCTGCGGTCGACCAGACGGCGGGCGACCTCGGTCGTCGTGGTGCCGCCGGTCATGCCGACGGTGGCGATGGCCTCGTCGATACGCTCGGCGGCCACGGCGGCGATGCGCCGTTTTTCGTCTTTGTGGCTGCCGCTTCGGTAGCGCAGCGGCAGCTCGTAGACGGTCGTGTTGGCGACGGCGCCGCCGTGAGTGCGTGACAGCAGGTGCTGCTCTTCGAGGAGCTGGAGATCGCGCCGTACAGAGGCCGTCGAGACGCCGAGCTCGGTGGCCACGCCGCTGACGCCCACCGAGCCGGTCTGGGAGAGTCGCTCGAGGATCAGGCTGAGGCGTTCCTCCTGGCGCATGCGGCGATCGTACCACAAGCCCGGCCAAGAATGTTGCTTTGTAATTGATTCGGCCATAACCTACTCACAAATGAACAAGACGACCGCCGAGATCGAGTCACAGCCGGCCTGCTGGCGCCGCGCCGCGGGGCTGGCGGCCGAGCCCGCCGTGAGGGCCGCCCTGCCCGACCACGGCGCCGACGCCGTCGTCGTGGGCTGCGGCACGTCGTTGTTCATCGCCCAGTCCTACGCCGCGCTTCGCGAGGCCGCCGGGCTCGGACGCACCGACGCCTTTCCGGCCTCGGAGTTCCCGGCGGCGCGGCCGTACCCGGTCGTGGTGGCGATCTCGCGGTCGGGCACGACCTCCGAGGTCGCCGCGCTGCTCGCCCGGCTGCCGGCGCACACGAGCTCGGTGCTGCTCACGGCGGTCGCCGGTTCGCCCTGCGCGCGCCACGCCCGCGACGTCATCCTGCTCGACTTCGCCGACGAAGAGTCGGTCGTGCAGACGCGCTTCGCTACCACGGCGCTGGTGCTGCTGCGGGCGGCGCTGGGCTACGACGACGCGGAGGGGGCGGCGAGGGCCGCCGAGGCGGTCCTCGCCGCCCCCCTGCCTCTCGAACCGGGCACGCTCGACCAGATCACGTTCCTCGGCAGCGGCTGGACGGTCGGTCTGGCCAGCGAGGCCGCGCTCAAGCTGCGCGAATCGGCGCAGGCCTGGGCCGAGGCCTACCCCGTCATGGAGTACCGGCACGGTCCCATCGCCATCGCCCAGCCGGGCCGCGCCGTCTGGCCGTTCGGGCCCCTGCCGCCCGGCCTCGCCGACCAGATCACCGCTACCGGGGCGACGATCGCCGACACCGCCGGTCTCGAGCCGCTGGCCGCGCTCGTGCTCGCCCAGCGTTTCGCCGCGGCCGAAGCCGCCTATCGCGGCCTCGACCAGGACCGCCCCCGCAACCTGACACGATCGGTCATCCTGCCCGCGGACGGGGTGACGACGTGACGGGTGTCCCCACACCGTACGCCAGCCAGGGAGGTACCACGATGACCCGCTCACGCATCGTCTGTGGGGCGACGCTCGCCGTCGTCGCCGTCGCCCTGCTCGCCGTCGCGCTGGTCGCGGCCGGCTGCGGCGGCGGCTCGCCCTCGAGCTCGTCCTCGTCGCCCGGCACGACCGGCAGCGGCACGGTCACCTTCTGGCACGGCTACACCGACGTCGAACGCGCGGCCATAGACCGGACGGGCGCCGAGTACAACGCCACGAAGCCTGCCTGGAAGGTCTCGGTGGTGTTCGCCGGCAACAACGATTACGCGCTGACCAAGCTGCAGACCGCCCTGGCTGCCGGCAAGGCGCCCGACATCGCCTATCAATACGGTTCGTCGATGGCGCTCCTGGCCAAGCTGCCGCAGGTCGTCGATCTGACCTCGAGGGTGAACGACCCGGCCTTCGGCTGGAACGACTTCTTCCCGGCCGTCCGGCTGGCCGCGACGGTGAACGGCAAGGTGCTGGGCGTGCCGGCGCTCGTCGACAACCTGGCGCTCGTGTACAACAAGACGCTCTTCGACCAGGCCGGCGTGCCGTACCCGACGGCGCAGTGGACCTGGGACGACTTTCGCGCGGCCGCCAAGAGGCTGACGAACCCCTCGACCAAGCAGTTCGGCTGGGCGTACGTCAACGATGCCAGCGAGGACACGGTCTGGCGCTACCTTGCGCTCCTGTGGCAGGCGGGCGGCGACATGCTCACGCCCGACAACTCGAAGGCGGCGTTCAACTCAGCGGCGGGCCTGAAGGCGATGACGCTGCTCTACGACATGGCAAACCAGGATCATTCGATCTACCTCGACAGCGGCAACGACAACTATCTCAACCTGTTCAACGCCGGCAAGATCGCCATGCTGTACACGGGGCCCTGGGACATCTCGTCGATCAACAAGGGAGTGCGGTTCGGCGTGCAGATCCTGCCGGGCGACGTCTCTCATGCCACCATCGCCGGACCCGACAACTACGTCGTGCTGAACAACGGCGCCGACCGCGTGAACGGCGCGTGGCAGTTCATCAAGTGGTTCACCGCGCCGCAGCAGCACCTGCAGTTCGCCATCGCGACCGGCGACCTGCCCCTGAGCTCGGCCGAGACGAAGCTGCCCGGGTATCAGACCTACCTCAAGAAGTACCCGGCGGAGGCGCTGTTCGTCGCCAATCTCGGCAACGTCACCAAGGCGCGGCCCAACATCCCGACCTACCCGCAGGTCTCGCAGGCGTTGGGGCAGGCCATCCAGGCGGTGCTGCTCGGCAAGATGACGCCCCAGCAGGCCCTGTCCAGCGCCGAACAGCAGGTGAACAGCATCCTCGCCTCCGGGCAGTGAGCGGGGCCGCGCGGCGGTGAGCGGTGGCCGTTCGGCAGTGAACCGGGTTCGTACCGTCGCCGGCCGAGGCGCGTGGCTGTGACCGCGGGCCGCGCCTCGCTGCGCGACCGGCTCTTCGCGAGCGACCACGTCGCCGGCTGGCTGTTCGTGTCGCCGGCCGTGCTGCTGATCGGCCTGTTCGGGGTGGCCCCCATCATCTGGGCGCTCATCATCTCGTTCCAGAACAACTCGCTGATCACGAGCGGCACGTGGGTGGGCCTGGCCAACTACCGCCACCTGCTGCACGACCCGATGTTCGCGGCGTCGGTGCGGCGCACGATCGTCTACACGGTGCTCTTCGTGCCGATCACGCTGTTCGGGGCGCTCGCCGTGGCCGTAGCGCTCAACCGCCGCCTGCGCGGCATGCGCTTCTACCGCACCGCCGTGTTCGCGCCGGTCGTCACCTCGACCGTGGCCACCGCGATCATGTTCAGCTGGCTGCTCGACCCCTACTTCGGGGTCGTCAACATCATATTGAACAAGCTCGGCTTCGCCTCACAAGGCTTCTTCCAGAACCCCAGCCAGGCGCTCTACTGCATCGTCATCGTGACCGTGTGGGGCTGGCTCGGGTTCGCCGTCGTCATCTACATGGCCGCCCTGCAGGGCATACCCAGCGAGCTGCTCGAGGCCGCCGAGATCGACGGCGCGACCCGCTGGCGGGCCTTCTGGCGGGTGCAGTTCCCGCTGCTCGGGCCGACCACCCTGTTCCTCGT
>DATIYD010000394.1:0-4566 GCA_035517975.1 Thermoleophilia bacterium
GCGCGCCGTCGCGAGCGCCGTCACGCGGTGCCGCGAGCGCCGCGGGCGGCCCACGTCGCGGGCCTTCGCCGGCGCGCTCGCCGCGAGCGCGGCGCTGCTGGCCCTTGCGATCGGTCCCTGCGCCGGTGCGGCATTGGCCGCGCCGACGACCAGCGGCTTCATCGTGGCGGCCCCGGCTTCTGGCTCGCCCTCGGCGCAGGCGCCGCAGGCCGGCGCCGCCCGGGAGACTGCGGCGGCCGGTCTGGGCCGGCGTCTTGGGAGCCTGCTGCCCGAGGGCACGGGGCCCGACGGGCGCCCGGCCGTGACGATCGACACCGGATCGTCGTTCGACATGCTCGGCATCCTCTTCCGGTCGACGCCGGCGGGGGCGCGCGACGTCGTGTTCCGGGTGCGGGTGAGCCGCGACCGGCTGAGCTGGACGCCGTGGTTCTCGGTCAGGGCCGACACTGGGAGCGGACCCAGTGGCAGCGTGCTGAGCAAGGCCGACCTCGTGACCGAGCCGGTCTGGGTCGGACCCGCACGCTACGTGCAATACGAGACCGGCGACGCCGGCGGCGCACCGGTCGGCGACGTACGCTTTGCCTGCGTGCAGGCCGAAGTGGGCACGCCGGCCGACACGAGCGTGTCCGCCGCAGCGATCCCGCCTGCCGACACGAGCACGCCCACGGAGACGACCCAGCCTGCCGACACGAGAACGCCCGTCGCGGCGAGCCAGCCGGCCGACGCGAGCACGCCCGTCGCGGCGACCCAGCCGGCCGACGCGGACGGTTCGGCCTCGACGGCCTTTGGGTCGTCGGTCACACCGCCCCCCGGCCCGCCGGCCGAGCCCACGATCGTGTCGCGCGCGGGGTGGGGCGCCGACGAGTCGCTGCGTTCCGGCGGCCCGTTCTACGGCGAGGTGCGGTGCGCCTTCGTCCACCACACGGTCAACGGCAACACGTACAGTCGCTCGCAGGCGCCCGCGCTCGTGCGCGGCATCTACTACTACCACACGAGGGTCAACGGCTGGCGCGACATCGGCTACAACTTCCTGATCGATCGCTTCGGCACCATCTACGAGGGCCGCTACGGCGGCGTTGGGAAGGCCGTGATCGGCGCCCAGGTGCTGGGATTCAACAGCATGAGCACCGGCGTCTCGATCATCGGCACGTTCGACAGCGTCGCTCCCTCCAAGGCGGCGCTCTCGTCACTCGAGCGTCTGCTCGCATGGAAGCTCGATCTCTCCCATCTGAACCCGTTGGGCACCGCTCGCGCGCTCTGCCAGACCACCCAGAAGTACCGCGCCGGGCAGTGGGTGAGCCTGCCGGTCGTTTCCGGCCACCGCCAGGTCAACTACACCGACTGCCCCGGCACCGTGCTGTTCGGCATGCTGCCGAGCATCCGCGCGGCCATCGCCGGCATCGGCGATCCGAAGATCTACTCTCCGGCGGCCACGCCGGCGGCCTTCAGCCCCAACGGCGACGGCGCGCTCGACACGGTGCGGCTGCACGCCGGCCTGTCGAGCACCGACGCCTGGACGATCACCTTGAGCGACACGTCCGGCGCCGTCGTCGCCAGGTTCTCGAGCACGGGCACGGCGGCGAGCGCTGTGTGGAACGGACGCGATGCCGCCGGCAAGCGCGTGCCCGACGGCGTCTACGTTGCGAGTTTCGCGGCAAGTGATGTCAACGGCACGGCCCGCCCGGCGACGGTCGCGGTGCGTATCGACACCGTGAGTCCGCAGATGACCGGCCTCAGCGCCTCTCCGAGGGTGATCAGCCCGAACGGCGACCGTCTTGCGGACAGTGTCGCTCTCGGTTTCAGCCTGAGCGAGACGAGCGGCGTCGGCCTGACCGTGCACGACGCCAAGGGGACGATCGTGCGCACCGTGGCGGCCGTCACCGAGGCCGCCGGAAGCAGGCGCCTCGTCTGGGACGGCAAGGTGAGCACGGGCGGCACGCTCGCGGCTGCGCCCGACGGGGTCTATCAGGTCGTGCTGAGCGCCACCGACGCCGCCGGCAACCGCTCCACGGCGAGTGTGCCGGTGACGGTCGACGACACGCTGGGCCACCCGCGCCTGGCGCCCATCTGGATCTCGCCCAACGGGGACGGCGTGCGCGACACCGGCCTGCTCACGTTTCGCACCACCCGCAGCGCTCGCGTGAGCGTGACCATCGCGACCCCGGGCGGCACAGTGGTGCGACGTGTCGCGCTCGGCAGCCTGCCGAGCGGCGCGCACCGCTGGCGCTGGGACGGCCTGGACACGACTGGCGTCGCGGTGACCGACGGCACGTACCGTTGCACGCTGTCGGCGGCCAACGCGGTCGGCACCGTCGCCCTGGCGCTCGCCTGGCACGTCGACACGGCCCCGCCCACTGCCGCCTGGCGTGGCGCGCCGCTCAGGGTCAAGCTCGGCAAGACGGTGCATGCAAGCTACCGTGTGGGCGACGCGCTGAGCCCGCGGGCGCTGGTCGCCATCGTCGCCACCACGGCGAGCGGCGTCAGGGCCGCGTCGTCGTCGGCGACCGTGAAGACCGCGACCACCCATGGCTGGTCGTTCAAGCCCAAGAGGCGCGGCACCTACACCGTCCGTCTGACGGCCACCGATCTGGCCGGCAACGCGCAGGCGACGCCGGCGACGTTCGTCGTCAGGGTAACCTGAGCTTACGCAGGGAAGCACGGGGCCGCGGGGCGCCCGATCGTCGCCCCGCGGCCCCGCGGGCGGTCATACGGCACCACACCCGTTCCCGCGCGTTCGTACGACACGCGACCCGGACCCGCTCTCTGGTCAGTCCGCGCCCAGCACGGAGCGGCGGTGCCGGCAGTGGGGCATGGGGCACTCGGCCATGCGCTGGCGGTCGCAGATCTCGCAGCGCTGCTCGGCCGCCGACACCGGCAGGTCGTAGTGGGAGCGCGAGCCGTTGCCGCCCAGCCCGAGGGCCGCGAACAGGCCGGCCGAGACGGCCTTCATGTCGTCGATGGCGTCGGCCTTCTCGTCGCAGTCGACGAGCCCGATGCGAGCCGTGCGCTTGCGCACGCGGCCGTCGGGCACGCAGGCGAAGCGGTCGAGGCCGGCCGGCTGCCACAGGCCGGCGCGGATCATCTCGCGCACCACCCAGAACGCCCGCGACTTGAGGGCGCCGCCGGAGCAGGCGTAGAGGACGTCGACGACCGTGGACGGCTCGGCCGGCCAGGGCAGGAGGCGCGCCCAGACGTCGCGCGTCTCGGAGAGGCGGACAAAGTCGATGACTCGCCCCTTGCTGTCGGTGCGCGCCACCGGCGCGGCCGCGGCGAAGCGCTCGATATCGAAGCGCCGGTCGAAGATGTCGTCGGGCAGGCCGGCGGCGCGCAACCGCTGCCAGTCGGCGCGTACGAGGGCTTCGGGCGCCGGCTGGGCGGCCAGGGCGCCGTAGCACAACAGGCGGTAGAAGAGGCGATGCTGGGTGTGCGTGTCGCCCGAGAGAAAGCGTCGCTTCTCGTCGTCGTCGAGCAGGCCGGCGGAGCCGTGCTCGCCGGCCTCGTAGCGCTGCACGAGGAAGAGCACGTCGTCGCGCCGTTCGGTATTGGTCAGGGGCGGTTGGGTCTCCACGGCTCCTCCGGATCGGTGTTGGTCGCAGGCGTCGCGCCGGCCACAGAGAGCCGACGAGTGCCAGGGGCAGAGGAGACGCTAGCCGGCGGGCCTCGCGCCGGGAAGGCGCTGAGACGGCCTTGCGGGTGACGTCGGCCGGGCCGCCGGTACACGACCGCGCCGCGAGGGCGGCGGCTCTGGAGCGGGGAACGGTTGACCATTAATGCGGATGAAGTTAGTCTCCTTTGCACCGGTCACACGAAGCTTGCGGGATGCAGCTTCGCCAGCTACCCTACACGGGGCTTTCATACGAGCCCCGCGGGAGGTCCGAACCAATCCGGTATGGCGTTTCTGGGCATAGACATCGGCTGCATCAGCCTCAAGGCCGCACTGGTCGGCGACGCTGACGAACTCGACCTCCTGGCTCGCGGCGCCGCCCAGGCTCCCGACCTCTTCCACGTTCCTCCGTCCGGTCTCGCCCGGGCCGGTGCCCGCCCGGTGCTCGCCACGCGATACCGGCGCATCAAAGGCAGCCCGAGCGAGGCCACCGCGGCGCTGCTCGACGAGCTCTTCGCGGTGCTGCCGGCCGACGCCGTGCGCGGTGTGCGCGTCACCGGCTCCGGCGGACGCCTGATCAGCCAGGCGCTGCAGGCGACCTACGAGAACGAGTTCAAGGCCATCGCCCGCGGCCTTTCGGGGCTGCACTCCGACGTCGTCACGGTCTTCGAGATGGGCGGCGAGACCTCCAAGTTCCTGCGCCTCGACACCGACGGCACGACGGGCCGCACCGGCATCGCCGACTATCAGACCAACGGCGACTGCGCGGCCGGCACCGGATCGTTCATGGACCAGCAGGCCAGCCGCCTGCTGTACGAGATCGAGGACGTCGGCGGCATCGTGATCGCCGCCGGGCGGGCGGCCAACATCGCCGGGCGCTGCAGCGTCTTCGCCAAGTCCGACATGATCCACGCCCAGCAGAAGGGCTACCAGCCGCCCGAGGTGCTCAAGGGCCTGTGCGA
>DATIYD010000395.1:0-10734 GCA_035517975.1 Thermoleophilia bacterium
GCCGCGGCCGCCGTTTCCCTTTGGGTGGCCAGAAGCGCTTTTCGGGTATCTCGCCTTCGTGAGCGACATCGAAAAGCAGAAGACCGACGGTCCCGAGGCGCTCGGCGATGAGGTCGTCGGGCTCGTCGCCCAGGGCCGCGAACAGGAGTACCTCGACAGCGCCCAGGTCGCGGCGGTCGTACGCGAGGCGCAGCTCTCGCCGGCTGAGACCGACGACCTGCTCGCCATGCTGGCCGACCTGGGGATCGACGTGCTCGAGCATGACGAGCCGCCCGGCGCCGGCGGCGAGACGCGCGCGAGCGACGACGCGTTCGCCTCTGCCGAGCCGGGGACGGCGGGGCAGATGGGCGACGCCGTGAGCTCCTACCTGGGCCAGATCGGCCGCACGCCGCTGCTCACGGGAGCTCAAGAGGTCGCCCTGGCCAAGCGCATCGAGGCGCGCGACATGGTCGCCAAGCGCACCATGGTCGAGGCCAACCTGCGGCTCGTGGTGAGCATCGCCAAGCGCTACGACGGCCACGGCCTGCCGCTGCTCGACCTGATCCAGGAGGGCAACCTCGGGCTCATCAAGGCGGTCGAGAAGTTCGACTACCGGCGCGGCTTCAAGTTCTCGACCCTGGCCCACTGGTGGATCCGCCAGGCGATCACGCGGGCCCTGTCCGACAAGGCCCGCACCATCCGCCTGCCGGTGCACGTCGTCGAGGCGCAGAACAAGCTGGTGGCCGCGCAACGCCGCCTGGAGCAGCGCAGCGGCCGCGAGCCTACGCCAGAGGAGATCGCCGCCGAGATGGGCGTCGCCGCCGACAGGGTGCGCGAGATCATCCGCACGAGCCGCGTGCCGGTGAGCCTCGAGGCGCCGGGCGGCGAGGGCGACGAGTCGTTCCTGGGCGAGATGATCGAGGACCAGGCCGCGGTCGAGCCGCTGGCCGCGGCGAGCGAGGCCGAGCGGCGCTCCCAGATCGAGCGTCTGCTCGACGCCCTCACCGCGCGCGAGCGCCTCGTGCTCGAGCTGCGCTTCGGCCTGCGCGACGGCCGGCCGCGCACGCTCGAGGAGGTCGGCCGCGAGTTCGGCCTTTCGCGTGAGCGCGCCCGTCAGATCGAGTCCAAGGCGCTGGCGAAGCTGCGCAGCTTCCGCGACACGGAGCATCTGCGCGACCAGGTGGAGTAAGGCGGCTGAACCGTCGCATCGCGGGAATACTGGGGGCATGTTCGGACACCGCGACAAGACGGTGGTCCCCGCCGAAGAGGTCGATCGCCTGCGCGAGGCCTACCGCGGGCTCGGCCCCGGGTTCCCGGACGCGGCCGCGCGCCTGTTTGAGCAGGATACCGACGCCGAAGGCGGGGAGTGGTACGTCAAGGTCTTCGGCAGGCTGGTGCGACGCCTGCGCGTGGGCGACATGACGAGCAGCGACCTGTTCGCCCTGCCCTCGACCTGGGAGGTCATGCGGGCCGAGGTCCGCGGTCTCAAGGCCGGGCGCGGCTTCGTCACGGTCTCCGGTTTCATGTACTGCCGGCCGCGCGGCAGTTGGGAGCACATGCGCGTGCCCCTGCTGCACGTCTGGACGATCGGCGTCGGCAAGCTGCAGCGCTTCGAGAACCTGCTCGACGGCATCGAGCTCAGTCCCGCCGTGTCGGCCTCGCGTAGCGCCGCCTGAGGCCGCCCGCCTTCCCGAGGTCTACCAGCCGCGCCTGCCGCCGTCGCGGGCGATCTTCTCGCGGCAGATGAGCCCGATCGCCGTGCGCACGGTGCGGGCCGCGAGAAAGCCGATGGTGGTGCCCGGACCGGCGTAACCGACCGTCGCGCCGCGGCCGGTGCAGGCCACGACCACGGCGTCCGTCGAGGTGCCGCTCGCCGGCGCCCCGGCGGCGTCGCGCACCTGCCACTCGCCGAGCGCCATCGTCTTGGCCTCGGTCGCCGTGATCACGGCGTTCACCATGGCGGCCGGCGCGAGGTCGGCATCGAAGAGCAGGATGGCGTTGATCGTGCCCGGGGCGGGCGGTGCCGGCGGTGCCGGCGTCGTGAGCCCGGCGCAGACCGTGTTGCTCAGGCCGACCGACACGAGTGCCGCGATCGTGAGAGTCCCGTCGGCCGCGACCGCCAGGCGCGCGTGCTCGGTCGCGGCCGCCGTCATCAATCCGACGAACGGCTCGTCGATGCCGAGGCGCGCGGCGAAGTCGCGCAGCTCGCGCTCGGGCGATGAGTCCGGGGCGACGTCGTCGACGTGCATGTTCACGATCTCGCGCGTCTCGCCGCACCCGCCTCCCACCAGGGCTGAGCTCAGCACGCGCAGCGGTCGCCGGCTCGTGACCCGCACGGCCGCGGCGTCGACGGTGACGGCGATGCCGGGGATGGTCGTGTCGAGTGGGTCGGTCATGCGGGCCTTTCGGGTCGGCGAACGCCCGGGCGGCTCCGGGCGACGAACGGCGCAATGCTATCGCAGGCCGCCCTGGGCGTCCCGCCGCCCTGCCGGCTTGACCACGCCTTTCCGGACCGGCGGCCTCGGTCTTTCAGCGGGCTGCACGAAAAGCCTTGCGTGACAAGGGTGTGACTGCTACCATGCGGCACATGGTAGTCGATTCTCAGCGACGCACGGAGCTCCTTCGCGGCGTGCTCGACCTCTGCCTGCTGGCCGTGATGAACGAGGGGCCGGCGTACGGCTACGAGATGACCAAGCGCCTGCGCGATCGTGGCCTTGCGATCGTCGGCGAGGGCTCCATCTATCCCTTGCTCGGACGTCTGGAGCGCGACGGCCTGGTCGAGACATACCGGGCCGCGGGCAACGCGGGGCCGATGCGCAAGTACTACCGGCCCTCGAGCACGGGCCGGTTGGCTCTCGCGATGGGTGTGTCCGAATGGCGAGCCGCTCGCGACTCCGTCGACGCAGTGCTCGCTCAAGTCAAGGTCGAGGTGCTTCATGACTGATTTCGTCGCGCAGTGCCGCCTCGAGTGGAAGCGCCTCGGTGTGCCTGAACCACTCGCCGAGGAGATGGCGACGGAGCTGGCCGCCGACCTCAGCGAAGCCGAGGCCGAAGGCGTCTCCGCCGAAGAGTTCCTCGGAGCCGATGCGCGTTCGTTCGCTGCCTCCTGGGCAGGCGAGCGTGGGATCGTCCCGGTACCTGCCGGCCGAGCAAAGGGCCGTCGCAGACCATTCGCCCTTGTGGCCTTCACCGCCGTTGCCGCGATCGTGTTGATCGTGACGGCGCTGCTGCTCCTGACCGGACAGCCCAGGGCGACGCTCACGGCATCCGAGACACCAGAGACTCACCATCAACTGCCAGCAGTGACCCCTTTCGGATCAGTGGGTACCGGCCGGCATGTGCTCCTCCTCGGAAACCTCGCCGCCCCGGTCGAGTGGATCCTCCTGATCTTCGCGATCGTGGCGCTCGGTTTTGCTGTATGGCTGTGGTCGAGCTGGGGTCGCTCGCGACCGCCGGGCGTCTCGGCCTAGCCGCCTGTCGCGACCTCCCGGCACTCGGCCCGGCTTGACGGTCGCGACGGCGCTGCGCTAGCGTGCCGGCTCGTGATCTCCTCGCCCGCCATGGCCGCCGCGACGGTGCTGCTCGCCGGCCTGCTCGACATCGTCGTGGGAGAACCGCCGAACGCCGTCCATCCGGTCGCCTGGCTGGGCCGATTCATCGCCCTGCTCGAGCGCGGCGCTCCGAGCGGTCGGCCTCGGGCCGAGCTCGCCTACGGCGTCGCCGTCGTCACCCTGGTCACCGCGCTCGCCGCCGGTGTGGGGCTCGCCCTCGCCCTTGGTCTGGCGCGCCTGCCCTGGTGGCTCGCCCTGCCGGCCGGTGCGGTGGCGCTCAAGGTGAGCTTCTCGCTGCGCGGCCTGGTGGGCGCGGGGCGAGCGGTGCAACGCTCGCTCGACGCCGACCCGGCTGCCGCGCGAGAGGGCCTGAAGGCGCTCGTCAGTCGCGATCGCGATCTCACGCCGCCGCAGGTCGCCTCGGCCGCTATCGAGTCGCTCGCCGAGAACCTTTCCGACAGCGTGGTCGCGCCGCTGCTCTTCTTCGCCCTGCTCGGGCTGCCTGGGGCCTTCGCCTACCGGGCCGTGAACACGCTCGACGCCATGATCGGCTACCACGGGCGCTACGAGTACCTGGGCAAGACCGCGGCCCGGCTCGACGACGTGCTCAACCTCGTGCCGGCGCGCCTCACGGGCCTGCTGATCGTCGCGCTGGCCTGCCTGCGACGCCGGGGCGCGGCGGCGCTCGCCGGCTTGCGCCGCGAGCGCCGCCTCTCGTCGAGCCCCAACAAGCTCTGGACGATCGCCCCGATGGCCGGCGCCCTGGGCGTGCGGCTCGGCAAGCCCGGCGCCTACGAGGTGGGGAGGGCCGAGCGGCCGCTCGGGGCGGGGGTGATCGGCGAGGCGGCGGTCATGGTGTGGCAGGCCGGTGCGGTCGCGCTCGCGGCGAGCGCCGCGCTGGCCGCCGCGCTGGCCGCGACACTGTGGCGGTAGGGCGCCGGACCTCGCCCTACCGACGGTCTGCAAGCGCCAGCCGTTCGATCAGATCGGCGCCGGCGACGTTGCCGGGGTGGGAGGCGATCTGCGCCGCGATCGTGCCCATGCGGCGGTGCAGCCCCGCGTCGGCCAGGAGCCGATCGACCGTCGCTCGCAGCTCGTCGGCGGTCCACTCGTAGGTCGCAAGACGGGCCCCAAAGCCGGTCTCGGCCAGTCGCTGGGCGTTGTCGTACTGGTCCCAGAAGAGCGGCAGGCCGATCATGGGCAGGCCGAAGTGAAAGCCCTCGCAGACCGTGTTGTTGCCGCCGTGCGTGATGAGCAGGTCGCACTGGGGTAGCACGGAGGGCTGCGGCAGGAACGCCTCGCCGTACATGCGTGGCCCCAGGCGCATGCGCTCGTGGAGCGGCCCCATCGACACGACGACGCGGTGCGGCGTGGCCGCCAGGGCGTCGATCAGGCGCTGCATGAGCGCGACGTCCATGCAGCCCAGCGAGCCCAGCGAGACGTAGATCACCTTGCCCTCGCCGGGCAGTCGCTCGGCCAGGTCGAAGGCCGGCTCACCGTCGCGCACCGACGACTCGAGTCGATGCCAGGTCTCGTCGAGCGGCACGGCCCGCGGGTAGTCGATGGCCGCCGGGTATTCGTAGAGGTTCAGCCACGGCGAGCAGGTGTTGAACTCGTCGGGCGGACAGGCCGGCACGCCGGCGGAGAGGCGAAACTCATTGTGCTCGGCGAGCAGGTCGACGTGGACCCGGTGGTACTCGTCGCGAAACGCATCCCACCCGCGGCGGTCACCGGCCGGCAGCCCCGAGAGCGCCGGCGGCAGGTCTGGGTCGCGCATCTCGAGGGGGTTGCACGAGACGACTCGCACCCAGGGCGCGCCGGCGAGCTCGATCGCCGGGTAGCCGGTGACGTTGTCGGTGACGACCACGTCGGGGCGCACCTCGTCCCAGATGGCCAGCACCCGCTCGTGCGAGTGCTGCTCGCCGGCGACCAGGGCCGCCCAGATGGGCTCGGTGACCGTCGTGATCTGCTCGATCGTGGGCTTGCGGAACTCGGGCGCCGTGACCCGGATGAACTCGGCCCAGGGATCGGCCGCCTCGCCGGCGCCGCCCTCGGCCGCCTCGCCGGCTTCGCCCTCGGCCGCCTCGCCGGCGTCGCCCCCTGCCGCGCTCTCGTCCGGCGGCGCCATGAGGAAGCGGCGCTCTTCGAAGCCGCGGGCTTCGAGCACGCCTGCGAACGACTCGTCGACCACGAACACGCAGCGATGCCCGCGATCGCGCAGCACGCCGGCCATGGCCGCGCAGTTGTTCGTGGGCCCCCAGGCGCCGGGCTCGGGGAAGAAGGCGATGGTCCGCGTCTCACTCACGGCCGCTCCTTGTCCGCATGCCTTCGTACCATCGTACGGCATCCCGGCGGCGCCGTCAGGATTGACAGGCGTCGCGGCGCTCACTTAGGTTGGGCGCGCTTGGCAGGCGGCGGCAAGGGGCCGAGGGCCCCGGAGGGAGGTCGGCGGCGATGACCGATACGACGAACGGTTCGGGTAGCGGCGTCGCGGCCGGCCGGCCCGAGGCGGCGGTGTACTGGTGCGGCGGCGACGCGCGCTGGGAGTCCACGGAGCGCACGCCGCTCACCCGCACGGTGCGCGCCGACGTCTGCATCGTCGGCGGCGGCTTCAGCGGGCTCTGGGCGGCCCACTGGATCAAGCGGCTGCAGCCCGATGCCGACGTCGTCCTGCTCGAGCGCGAGTTCTGCGGCGCCGGCGCCTCCGGGCGCAACGGCGGCTGGGTGAACGGCTGGGAGGACTCCGCCGGTACGCTTACCGGGCGTTTCGGCACCGAGGCCGCCACCTGGCTGCTCGAGGCCTCGGTGCAGGGCGCCGAGGTCATGGCCGAGGTCGTGCGCGAGGGCGGCATCGACTGCGACCTGGCCTTCGAGGGCGCTCTCATCATCGCCATGTCCCAGGCCCAACTCGATGGTCTGGCCGGCCTGCCCGAGGCCGCCGCGGCGCTGGGCCACGGCGAGCTCCTGCGCACGCTTTCGGCCGACGAGGCCCGCGAGGCGTGCGGGTCGCCGCGCGCCATGGGCGGCCTTCTGTTGACGCGCGCCGGCAGCGTGCAGCCGGCCCTGCTGGTGCAGGGACTGCGCCGTCTGGCCGTGGCCGCCGGCGTGCGGGTGTTCGAGGCCAGTCCGATGACCCGACTCGAACGCGGCCTGCCGGCCGTGGTCGAGACGCCGGCCGGCTCGGTGATCGCCGATCAGGTGGTGCTCACCT
This sequence comes from Thermoleophilia bacterium, assembly GCA_035517975.1. GTDB lineage: Bacteria > Actinomycetota > Thermoleophilia > UBA2241 > UBA2241 > Bog-752. The sequence goes on from DATIYD010000395.1 coordinate 6,742, forward strand.
GCGGACCCTGGCTGGCCGGCCTGCGCGAGCTGCGTCGCACCCTGTTCGTCATCCCGTCGCACGTCGTGGCCACGGCGCCGGCGCCGGCGCTGCTCGACGCCATGGGCTGGCGCCGCGGCCGGCCGTTCGCCGACGCCCGTACGGCGGTCCACTACGGCCAGCGCACCGGCGACGATCGCCTCGTGTTCGGCCGCGGCGGCGGCCGCCTCGGCTTCGGCGGCCGTATCATCCCGGCACACTTCCACGATCCGGCCGAGATCGCCGCCATCATCGACGACCTGCATGAGCTGCTGCCCGACTCGCGCCAGGCCGCCGTCGAGTGGGCCTGGGGCGGGCCCGTGGAGCGTACCCAGCACGGCACGCCCTGGGTCGGCGCCCTCGGCCGTCACGGCAACATCCACTACGGCACGGGCTTCTCGGGCAACGGGGTGTGTCCGACCCAGCTCATCGGCCGCACGCTCGCCTCGGTCGCCCTGCGCCGGACCGACGAGTACGCCGGCTCGCCGCTCGTCAGCGAGCCGCCGTCGTACCTGCCACCCGAACCTGTGCGCTCGGTCGGCGCGCGAGCGGTGCGGGCCGCCATCAACCGCTGCGAGGAGCAGGCCGATCGCGGCCGCGAGGGCGACCCCGTGTCGCGCCTCGTCAGCCGCGGTCTCGACTTCTCGATGCCGCGGCTGCGTCTGCCGCGGATCCCAGGCAGCAAGGCGGACTGACCTCGGCCCGACGGCACGGCGCGCGGGCAACGTGCCTGCGCAGAGGGCCAAAAGGGGGTGGGGACCGCGGGCCGCGTCTGGTACCATGGTCGGGCACGAAACCGGGCGCCCTCGGTGGCGTCCGCCCTCATGGGCACAAGCCCGACAACGGAAAGGGTTCCATGGCCGTTCGCCTCATCGGCCTCGATTGCAGCCCGCGTGACGGCAGCAACAGCGGCCTGCTCCTGACGCGCTCCTTCGAGCGGCTGGCCGCGGCCTACCCCGGCGAGGTCGAGCACGACGTCGTCGTGCTGCGCGACCTCGAGATCGGGGGGTGCCGCTCCTGCGACATCTGCGGCAAGACCAAGGACGGGCGCTTCGTGTCGTGCATCTGCGCCAAGAAAGACGACGTGCAGGGCGTGCTCGACGCCATGGTGGCCGCCGACGGCATCGTGATCGCGACGCCGGTGTACTTCGGCCTGCCCTCCGACCTGTTCGCCAAGTTCATCATGCGCACGCGGGTGCTGCGCCATCAGGATTTCCGCCTCGCCAACCGGCCGGTCGGGGTCATGGCCATCGCCGGGCGGCGCTCGGGCGGCGCCGAGACCGCGATCCTCGCGACCTGGCTGCCCTTCATCCGCAACGGCTGCCTGCTCGTCGGCAACGGCGACGGCACCTCGCAGTTCGGCGCCTACGGCTGGGCCGGCGCCCGGGGCGCCATCCTCACCGACGACTGGGGCATGGAGCAGGGCTTCCAGGTCGCCGAGCGGGTCTACACCGTGGCCAACGTCGTACGGGCCGGCATTCGCGCCCTCGACTTCACGAGTCCAATGACGTTCTCGTACTCCTCGGGCACCCGGCCGCAGCCCGACCCATCAGACTCCCATTCGTGACGACAAGGCAGGGGGACCGGGCATGAGCGACGCCGACACCATCCTCGAGTTCATCCGCGACGAGGCCGTCGACGTGCCGGCCGAGCAGATCGACGCCGACACCTCGCTGTTTCGCGACCAGCTGCTCGACTCCATGAGCCTGACGAACCTGATCACGTTCCTCGAGGACGAGTTCGGCATCAAGGTCGGCGCCATGGACATCGTGTTCGAGAACCTCGACACCGTGAACCACATGCTGGCGTTCATCGAGCGCAAGAAGGCGGCGGTGAGTGGCTGAACAGGCCCGCAGCGCGACCGCGGCTCCCGGCTCGGTCGCGCCGGCCTCGGCGACGCCCGAGTCCGCCGCGACGACGCCCGGATCCGCCATGGCGGCGCCCGGATCCGCGTCGGCGACGCCCGAGGCGGCCGGCGCGACGACGTCGCGCGGCGCTTCGCTGCGCTTCGCCTACGGGCTCGGCCTGGCCGTGCAGGTCTTCATCTGGTTTCTCATCTTCCTGGCCATTGCCGTCGCTGTGGGCGCGGGCGGGCATCTGACCCAGTTCCGCTACGTCGGCTTCTGACGGCCGGTAGCGGCTGGTGGACAACGCACTCGAGACACTCCTCGACCTCGCACGGGAACTGCCCGAGCGGCCCCTGCTGCTGACCGACGGCCGCACCTACACCCGGGCCGGCTTCGCAGGTCGCGCCGCCGCTCTGGCCGGCCGTCTGACCGGCGCCGGCCTGCGGCGTGGCGAGCGTGTGGCCACCCTGCTCGAGGAGTACGACAACTTCTTCGTGGCCATGGTCGCGGCCTGGCTCGCCGGCGCCGTGCTCGTGCCGCTCAACAAGAGCCTGCCGCCCGCCGATCTCGAGTGGCTCGTCGCCAAGGCCGCGCCGCGTGTGCTGCTCACCGAAGACGACGGGGCCGCCCCCGAAGGCCCGGCGCGCCTGCCGGCGCTGGCCGCCGAGCTTCCCGAGCAGCCGCTCTCGCCGTCGCTCTCGCCGGTCGCGCCCGACGAGCTCGCCATGATCATGTTCACCTCGGGCACGACTGGCGTGCCCAAGGGCGTCTGCCACACGCTGCGCGCCATCGGCGGCAACGCCGGGCGCGTCGCCGAGGTGCTCGACCTCTCGCCCGACGACCGCATCTTCGTGAACACGCCGCCTTACTTCACGAGCGGCATCTGCCACTTCCTCACGCTCCTGGCTCGCGGCGGCAGCACCATGGGCAGGCGCGGCTTCTTCTTCGGAGACGGCCTGCTGGCCGAGATGGCCGAGCTCGGCTGCACCGGCTTCGGCGGCGCCCCGGCGCACCTCGTGCGCGTCGTCGAACCGCTCGCCGACGACGCTCCCGTGCCCGAGCGGCTGCGGTTCTGGGTGAGCTCGGGCGACCACCTGGCGCTCGACACGATCGCCCGTGCCCGGCGCCTGCTGCCGGACGTGCGGCTCTTCAACATGTACGGCCTGACCGAGGTCGGCGGGCGCCTCTGCGTGCTCGCGCCCGACGAGCTCGAGCGCCGCAGCGGGTCGGTCGGGCGTCCCCTGGCCGATATGACCGTCACGGTGCGCGCGCCCGACGGCGCGGTCGTGCCCGCCGGCGAGCAGGGCGAGCTCTACGTCGAGGGGCCGCTCGTCATGCGGGGCTACCTCGACGAGCCCCAGATCACGGCCGCCTCGCTCACCGAGCACGGGTTTCGCACCGGCGACTTCGGCCACTGCGACGCCGACGGCTTCGTCTGGGTCGCCGGGCGCAAGGACGACATCATCAAGCGCGGCGGCGAGAAGGTCTCGATCGTCCACATCCACGAGGCGCTGCGCGCCCTGGGCCTGTTCGCCGACGTCGCCGTGATCGCGGTCGACGACGCCATCCTGGGTCACGTGCCGGTGGCCTTCGTCGTGCCCGCCGACGGCACGCCCATCAAGCGCACGGCGGTCATGCGCGAGTTGCGCGGGCTGCTGCCGGCGAGCTCACTGCCGAGCCGCATCGTGCCCCTCGACGAGATCCCGCGCACCGGTTCGGGCAAGGCCGTGCGCAGCGAGCTCCTGCGGCTGGCGGCGACGTAATGCAGATCTTCTTCACCTACCTCCTGATCCCGATCGTCGTCGTGGCGGTGCCGGTCTTCTGGCTCGGCTTACGCCGCGACGCCTTGCGCCTGGCCTTCGTGATCGGCACGTCGCTCGTGCTGCTCGGCTTGCTGAACCCGGCCTTCGCCGTGATCTCGGTGGCCCTGATCGTCGCCACCCACCAGCTCGTGGAGCAGATGCGGGCCCATCGGCTGGCGGTCGGCCGCACGGTGCTCATCGCCGTGCTCGGCGCGATCGTCATCCTCGCGGTGGGCAAGTACAGCCAGCCCATGGTGCGCAGCCTCTGGGGCACGAACGACTGGGTCTACACCCGCGTGGCCATGCCGCTCGGCGTGAGCTACTTC
>DATIYD010000396.1:0-2290 GCA_035517975.1 Thermoleophilia bacterium
CCTGTTCGCGCGCAACATCGAGGCGGTCAGCGCCGACGAGGCCGACCTGCGCGAGCAGATCCGCGTCACCGTGCTCCACGAGACGGCGCACTACTTCGGCTTCGACGAGGACGGCCTGCGGCGCCTCGGGCTCGACTAGGCGCGCGACGAAGTCACGCCTGCCCGAGCGGCGACGACGGAGTCACTCGACGGCACTAGGCGCGCAACGCAGTCGCGCCAGCCTGAGCGGCACGAGGTCCAGGGTCGAGCTCGTTGGCAGGCGCTCCCACGGGGTGATCCACAGGAGGAGGCCGCTGACCGTGACCGCGAGGCGGCGACCAGCTCACCGGTATAAGCTAGCAGAGGTGATGAAGCCGTCGATGCCACCGATCCTCTTCGAGGCCGAGGAATCGTGCACGGTCGAGCTACCCGAACTGTCCGTCGCGTGACCGAGGCCTTCGGGGCCGGCCACGCCGCCGGCGGGCCGCGGGCAGCGGCCTTCGTCAAGGACGTGCCGTTGCCGGCACTGGCGCTCTTGCATCGCGTCGGCACGACCCTCGCACTCGCAAACGTCGAGGAGGCGACGCGCCGGGCGATGACCGGCGTCCTGGCCGTCCGGACCCGCTCGCCCGGCCCCATCGCCGTCGCGGTCGGCAGCAGGGGCATGGCGGACCTCGCCGCGATCGTGCGGACGGCGATTGGCGAGCTGCGCCGCGCCGGTTGGTCACCCTTCGTGGTCCCGGCCATGGGTAGCCATGGCGGCGGCACTGAGCGCGGTCAGATCCAGGTCCTCGAGGGGCTCGGGATCACAGAGCACACCGTGGGCGCGCCGGTGCGCGCCACGATGGCGGTCAAGGAGACAGGCAAGGTTCGCGGCGTCCGCGTCGTCGTCGACCAGGCCGCGCTTCAGGCGGGGGCGGTGGTCGTCATCAACCGCGTGAAGGCGCACACCGACTTCCACGGCACCATCGAGAGCGGTCCTGCAAAGATGCTGGCACTTGGGCTCGGGCACGTCGCCGCGGCCGCCGAGCTGCACGCCGACGGCCCCGACGGCCTCAGGGCGCTCATCCCTGAAGCGGCCCGGTCTCTTGTCTCGACCGGCCTGGTCCTGGGCGCAATCGCGACCGTGGAGAACGAGATCGGCGAGACCGCGATCGTGCAGGGCTTGCGGCCTCACGAGATCGCCGCCGAGCCCGAGATGCGTCTCCTGCGGCGTGCCAAGGAGATCATGCCGCGCCTGCCCTTCGGCGAGCTCGACGTGCTGGTCGTCCAGCGCGTGGGCAAGGACTTGAGCGGTGAGGGACTCGACCCGAACGTCATCGGCCGCATGTACATCACCGGCGTGCCCGAGCCGGAGAGCCCGGCCATCCGCTGCATCGCGGCTCTCAGCCTCACGGCGGGATCCGCGGGCAACGCCCTGGGGATCGGGCTCACCGACTTCATCTCGCGGCGGCTGGCCGAGGCGATCGACGTCGACGCGATGTATGCCAACGCGCTGACGGCCGGCATCGTCGACGTGCAGCGGGCCAAGCTGCCCATCGTGCTGCCCAGCGATCGCCTTGCCATTCAGGCGGCGCTGGCTTCGTGCGGCCGGCGCGACCTGTCCCGGGCCCGACTCATGTGGATCCTCGACACGGAGCATCTCAAGGTCGTCGCCGTGAGCGGGGTCTTGGCCGCCGCGGCCGTTGGGCGCGACGACCTGGAACTGATCGAGGAGGGTGTGAAGATGCGGTTCGACCGCCAAGGTTCGCTGGTGCCACCTTCCAGGCCGTAGCAGCAAGGATGGTCGCGGAGCGTCCGGCGCGATGGTAGTGACGCATGCCTGAGCGGCGACGACGAAGTCGATCGACGGACTAGGCGCGTCACGACATCCGCATGCCTGAGCGGCGACGACGAAGTCGATCGACGGATCAAGCCGTCGCCGCGCGGTATCATGCGCTCGAGCTCGAACGCCCGGAGCACCGACCGGAAGGATCGACGATGACGCTGCCCGTCACAGCCGTACACGCCCGCATGATCCTCGACTGTCGAGGCTTTCCCACCGTGCAGGTCGAGGTCGCCTGCGGTGCGTTGATCGGTGTCGCCAACGTCCCCGCCGGCCGCTCGACGGGCAGTGGCGAGGCGGTCGAGCTGCGCGACGGCGGCGAAGCCTACCGCGGCTTCGGCGTGCAGACGGCGATCGGCCACGTGAACGACGAGATCGGGCCGGCGCTGCTCGGCCACGACGCGACCGATCAGCGCGGCCTCGACGCCCTGTTGCGCGAGCTCGACGGCACGCCTGACAAGCGCCGTCTGGGCGCCAACGCGCTCT
>DATIYD010000397.1:0-5653 GCA_035517975.1 Thermoleophilia bacterium
GAACTCCTTCAGGTTGAGCGGCGTGACCTTGGTCGAGACGTGCTCGGCCGAGATGACGGTGCCCTGGATGACGAGCACGTCGAGGCCGGCGTCGAGGGCGACCTTGTAGTACTGCTCGACGCGCTGCGGCGTGAGCGAGGCGGCGGCCAGCACGCCGCCGTCCTTGATCTCCTTGATCCGGCGTGCCACGAGCTCCTCCTTGATGGGCTCGCGGTAGATCTCTTGCATGGTGCGGGTGGCCGTTTCCTTGGGCAGCGAGGCGATGCAGTCGAGCTGCGCCGCCGCGTCGTCGTAGCGGGTCTGCACGCCCTCGAGGTTGAGCACGGCGAGACCGCCCAGCTTGCCCATGGCGACCGCGAAGGCGGGATCGACCACGCCGTCCATCGCCGAGGCGAGACAGGGGAGCTGCAGGGTGAACGGGCCGAGCTTCCAGGTGATGTCGACGTCTTCGGCGTCGCGGGTCCGACGACTCGGGACGATCGCGATGTCGTCGAAGCCGTACGCCCGGCGGCCCTTCTTCCCCCGCCCGATCTCTACTTCCATGCCCGCCTCCTACAACGGTCGAGGTTCGCCCGGGTAAACGAAAGGCCCGCGCGCCTGCTGGCGGCGAGGCCTTTGATCCTCATCTTTCGTGCTCGCGTCGGCTTGATGGTCTGTAGCACCTTGGGACGATGCTACCACCGTCGCGCGCGACGGTACAAGGAAACCTCGGATGGCGTCGGGCCGAGGCCCTACCTGCGCTGCTACGGCGCGGCGACGACGCGGATCTCGTCGACCGCCGTCGTGGCGAGCAGGGCTTCGACGTCGTCGGGATCGAGCACGCCGGCGCCGTAGCGCTGCGTGTTGGCGGCGCCGCAGGCCAGGCCGTAGCGCAGGCAGTCGCCGGGGTCGGAGTTGGAGAAGTGGCCGGCCACGAAGCCGGCCAGGAACGCGTCGCCCGAGCCGACCGTGCTGACCACGCTGTCGACCATCGGGATGGTGGCGTGGTAGACGCGCAGGCGGCGCCCGTGGCGCAGGCGCGCATAGCAGCCGTCGGGCGTCTTGACGATCACGTTGTGAGCGCCGAGCTGGCGGATGAGGTCGGTGGCGTCGATGATGTCCTGCTCGTCGTGGAACTCGTGGCCGACGAGGTCTTCGGCCTCGCGCAGGTTGGGCGTGACGAAGTCGGGGTGGGCCCGCACGCCGTGGCGCAGCGGATCGCCGGAGCCGTCGAGGATGGTGTGGCAGCGGGCCGTGCGGATGCGGTGCAGGATCTCGGCGTAGAAGTCGTCGGGCACCTTGCGCGGCAGCGACCCGCAGATGATGACGTAGTGGGCGCCCTTGGCGAGGTAGTCGACCTTGTCGAGGAAGGCCTGGCGTTCCTGCTCGGTGACCACCGGGCCCCATTCGTTGATCTCGGTCTGGGTGAGGCCGGTCGGGTCGATCACCGCGGTCGAGGTACGCGACTCGCCGGCGATGCGCACGAAGTCGTTGAGGATACCCTCGCGCGAGAGCCCTTCGACGATCTGCTGGCCGGTGCGCCCCCCGACGAGGCCGCTGGCCACCACCGGCTGGCCGATGGTGCGCAGGGCGCGCGCGACGTTGACGCCCTTGCCACCCGGCAGGGTGAGGCTCTGGCTCGCGCGATGCCGAAAGCCCGTCACGAAGTTCGGCACCGTGAGGGTCTTGTCGATGGCGGCGTTGGCAGTGAGGGTGACGATCATGTCTCGCGCCGGTCCTTGGTCACGTGCGGTCTCGGCCCTTACATGGACAAGGCCCGGCCTGTCGGGCCGAGCGGCAGTCCAGTATAGCACCTCCTTGACACCCCCGACCGGCCGGGCGTACGTTTTCGGGGCATCACCGCGGCACATTCCTCGTTAGGTGAGGCTCCAGCACGCATAGAGGCCGTTGCCCGGAAACGTCCAGAGACGCCAACGGGTAGAACAGGTATCACCGGACCCAAGGTCCTACCCGAAACGGCTGAGACACCATGTCTCTACGGTGTGCTGTGCCAAAGCTCTCGGACGAGTGAGGAGCGCCCACTTCGCTGTGGCTCGCCCGAAGGCCGGCCTTTTCTCTTCGGGGAGCGGACCTTCGGCTGCAGGCCGGCCGAGGCTCCACCCGCGCGGGCCCGTGAGCGAAAGGAGGTGAGCGATGTTCTACCTGAGCAAGCTACTCGGCCATACCGTACGCGATGCCGAGGGCAAGCCCGCCGGCACCCTCCAGGATGTAGCCGCGACCACCAGGCAGAAGTACCCGCGCGTCACCACGCTCGTGCTCAAGCGCGGCAACCGCCGCCTGGGCGCCCCCTGGGATGCCGTGGCCAGCCTCGAGGAGTCGGGCGTCTTGCTGCGCGTCGCCGCCACCACCCTCGCCGAGTTCGAGCCGCAGCCCGGCGAGCTGCTGCTCTCGGGTCAGGTGCTCGACCGCCAGATCGTCGACACCGACGGCCGCAAGATGATCCGCGTGAACGACATCCAGCTCGCCCGCTCCGGTCCGTCGCTGCGCGTCGTCGCCGTCGACGTCTCGAGCGGCGCCATCCTGCGGCGCATCGGCCTGGCGCGCGTGACCACGCGCCTGTCAAAGAATCCCAAGCCGCGCCTCATCGACTGGAGCGCGGTCGACCTGCAGGCCAGTGACGCCGAGGCGGTGCATCTCACCGTGCCGCGCCGCAACCTCGCGCTGCTGCACCCCGCCGACATCGCCGAGATCGCCCACGAGCTCACCCCCGAGGAGCGGGCCGCGGTGTTCGAGGCCCTCGAGGACGAGGTCGCCGCCGACACCCTCGAGGAGATGCACCCCGCCTCGCAGGCCGCGCTGCTCTCCGAGCTGCCCGACGAGAAGGCCGCCGATCTGCTCGAAGACGTCTCCCCCGACGACGCGGCCGACCTGCTGGCCGACCTGCCCAAGCGCCGCGCCTCGCGCCTGCTCTCGCTCATGGACCGCGAGCGGGCGGCCGAGATCCGCGAGCTGCTCACCTACCCCGAGAACTCCGCCGGCGGCATCATGACCACCGAGTTCGCCGTGGTGCCCCCCGAGGTCACGGCGGCCGAGGCGATCGAGCTGCTGCGCGACCAGGAGCCCGAGGTCGAGACCGTCTACTACGTGTACGTCACCGACAAGCGCGAGCGCCTGCTCGGCACCATCTCGCTGCGCGACCTGCTGACCGTGCCGGGCGGCCGGCGCGTGCGCGACTTCATGACCGCCGACCCGATCTCGGTGAACCTCGACGCCGGCGAAGAAGAGGTCACCCAGACGATCGCCAAGTACAACCTGCTGGCCCTGCCCGTCGTCGACGGCGACGGCGTGCTGCACGGGATCGTGACCATCGACGACGCCATCGACCTCGTGCTGCCACTGGCCTGGAAGAAACGATTGCCGCGCATCTTCCGGTGACGAGGTAGCACATGCCCGCCTCGCCGGAGACACGCAAGCGGCCCCGGCTGGGCCGCATCGGTCGAACTCGCCTGCTGATCTTCCTCGCCGTCATGGGGCCGGGACTGATCGCCGCCGCCTCCGACAACGACGCCGGCGGCATCACGACCTGGTCGGTGATCGGCGCGAAGTACGGCTACAGCCTGCTCTGGCTCCTGCTGCTGATCACGCCGATCTTGGCCGTCACCCAGGAGATGGGCGCCCGCATGGGCGTGGTCACCGGCAAAGGCCTGGCGGCCCTCATCCGCGAGCGCTTCAGCCTCAAGATCACGGCGTTTGCCATGCTCGCCCTGCTGATCGCCAACTTCGGCACCACGGTGGCCGAGTTCTCGGGCATCGCCGCCGCCTTCGGGCTGGCTCACGTGCCGCCCTGGGTGTGCGTGCCGCCGGTCGCGATCGGTGTCTGGCTGCTGGTGACGAGGGGGTCCTACCGGCGCGTCGAGCGCGTCTTTCTGGCGCTCACGGCGGTCTATGCAGCCTACGTGCTGGCCGGCTTTCTGGCCCACCCGGACTGGAGCAGCGCCGCCCACGGCACCGTCGTGCCGGGCTTTCGCTCGAACTCGGAGTGGCTGCTGATCGCAATCGCCGCCATCGGCACGACCATCACCCCGTGGGGGCAGTTCTTCATCCAGGCCTATGTCGTCGACAAGAAGGTCGCGGTGAAGGAGTACATCTACACGAAGGTCGAGGTGTACGCCGGCGCGATCTTCACCGACGCCATCGACCTGTTCATCGTGGTGGCCTGCGCGGCGACGCTCTACAAGCACGGCATCCTGGTCGAGACCGCCCAGAACGCCGCCAAGGCGCTCGAACCGCTGGCCGGACGCGCGGCCTACCTGCTCTTCGGTCTCGGACTGCTGAACGTGTCGATCCTCGGCGCGGCCATCCTGCCGCTGACGACGGCCTACGCGATCTCCGAGGCGTTCGGCTTCGAGTCGGGGCTCGACCAGTCGTTCTCCGAGGCACCGATCTTCAACGGCCTGCTCACGTTCTTCATCTTCGCGCCGGCCGCCGTGGCCATCATCCCCCACCTGCCGCTCGTCAGGGTGATCCTGCTGAGCCAGGACGTGAACGGCATCCTGCTGCCGATCATCCTCATCTACGTGCTCAAGATCGTGAACGACGAGTCGGTCATGGGCGACCACGTGAACGGTCCGGTCTACAACGTGATCGCCTGGGCCTTTGCGATCGCGCTGATCGCCCTCACCGTCGTGCTGCTCGCCTCTGCCCTGCCGCTCGGGGTGCGCGTCTAGGTCGACGCCCCGGGTCGCGACGACGCACTCCCCGGCCGCGGTTGCCGCACATCGGCGCCCGGGCCCGCGGCTACGACTCGTCCTCGCGCTCGTGTGTGCTGGGCTCGATGTGGACGAGGACCTCGGTGTTGGGCAGCCGCTCGGCGATGTCGCTCTCGATGTGCTCTGCGATCTCGTGGGCGCGCATCACCGTCATGTTGCCGGGCACCGTCACATGCAGGTCGATCAGGTGCCGGGCGCCGGCGTGGCGGGCGCGCAGCTTGTGATAGCCGGTGATGAGCTCGCCGCGGTGCTCGGCCACGGTGGCGCGCACGACGTCGAGCTCCTCGTCGGGCAGCGCCTCGTCGAGCAGCACGCGAGTCGACTGGCTCACCACCCCCCAGGCCGTCCACATGATGAGCGCCGCCACCACGAGCGCCAGCACGGGGTCGAAGAAGGTCTTGCCGGTGAGCTCGATCAGGGCGAGGCCGCCGGCCACGCCGAGCGAGGTGTAGATGTCGGTCAGGTGGTTGGCCGCGTCGGCCTGCAGCGCCGGTGAGCCGGTGAGCCGCGCCGTGCGCGAGAGATACGAGGTGAGCGCCACGTTGACCCCGGCCGAGACAAGCATGACCGCGATCGCCAGCGGGATGTGATCGAGCGTCTCGCCTGAGATCAGGTGGCCGACGGCCTCGACCACGATCACCACGGCCGCGGCGAAGATGATGGCGCCCTCGACCACTCCCGAGAAGTTCTCGACCTTCTCGTGTCCGTAGCGGTGCCGCACGTCGGCCGGCCGCGAGGCGTGGCGCACGGAGACGAGGGCGATCACGGCCGCGATCAGATCGGTGGCCGAGTGTACCGCCTCGGAGATGATGCCGATCGAGCCGGACAGCACGCCGACCAGCAGCTTGAAGACGATGAGGGCCGCGTTGGCGGCGATCGAGACCCAGGCCGCGCGCGCCTTGAGCGACCCGTCATGGGCGCCGACGGCCGCCGGCCCGGTCACG
>DATIYD010000398.1:0-2546 GCA_035517975.1 Thermoleophilia bacterium
GAGCGCGAGCGGCTCTCGGCCGCGCTGACCGGCCTCGACGACGCGCCGATCTCCACCATCCACGCCTTCGCCGCCCGCCTGCTGCGCGAACGCCCCGTCGAGGCCGGCGTCGATCCCGCCTTCACGCAGCTCGACCAGGTCGGCTCAGAGCTGTTGCGCGAACGGCTGTGGCGCGACTGGCTGTCGGGGCTGCTCGATACCGAGCAGGCGAACGACAAGGCCGGCGCCCGGTCGCCCGGCGACGAGGCCGCCGGCAGCACCGCGGCGCTCCTGGCCGAGATCTTGCGCGCCGGCGTGCCCATCACCGAGATCGCCGTTCTTGCCCGCCTGCGGTTCGCCGAGCGCTTCGCCGTCGACCCGAGCGAGCCCCCCACGCCTCCCGACCTGGGTGCGGCCGTCGTGGCGGCCAAGCGCGAGATCGCCGGGGTCCTCGAGCTCGCCGGCGCCTGCGCCGACGAGACCGACCGCCTCAAGACCTGCAGCCTCGAGCTGGTCGACGAGGTCTGCAACCTGCCCGACCAGGGCGGCCCCCACGATCTCGGTCGCGGGCTCGTCGTCGCCGCCGGTCGGGCCGCCAAGCTCACCCGGCGCAACGCCGGCAAGGCGCCGAACTGGCCCGGCGGCAAAGAGGCCATGACGGCCGCCCGCGACGGCTTGCGCGACCTGCTCGTCGCGGCCGCCGCTTCCTACACCGACTACGTGGCCGGCCTCGCTCTCGCCGTGGCCGCCGACTTCGCCGCCGCGGCGGCCGAAGCTCAGCTGCGCGCGGGCGCCCTCGACTTCGACGATCTGCTCGGCCGCGCCCGCGACCTGCTGGCCGGTACTCCGGGCGCCGACCCGGCGCAGGTCATCGCCACGCGCGGCCACTTCCAGCGCCGCTACCGCTATCTGCTGGTCGACGAGTTCCAGGACACCGATCCGCTGCAGGCCGAGATCGCCTTCCTGCTGGCCGAAGCCGAAGCGACCACCCGCTCCTGGCGCCACGTCGAACCGGCGCCCGGCAAGCTGTTCCTGGTGGGCGATCCCAAGCAGTCGATCTACCGGTTCCGGCGCGCCGACATCGGCATGTACGACGAGGTCAGGGCCCTGATCGAGCGCCGCGGCGGCGAGGTGGTGAGGCTGCAGCAGAACTTCCGCACGGTCGCCTCGATCGTGTCGTGGGTCAACGGCGTGTTCGGCGAGCTCATGCCGGCGCCGGGCAGCGCCGGCCTGCAGCCCGCCTACAGCGAGCTCGTCCCCCGGCGGACCGACCCCGCCGACGAGCCCTGCGTGGTCGTCGTGCGGCCGCCGGCAGGCCTCTCGCACGGGCCCGCCGGCGGCGATTCCTCGGCCGGAGCTCCTTCGCCGCGGAGCGGCGGGTCGCCCAAGTCCGGCGGCTCGCCCAAGCCCGGCGAGCTCTGCCGGGCCGAGGCGCGTTTCCTGGCCGGCCTGCTCGCCGACATCGAGCACAGCGGCTGGCGGGTGCGGGCCGGCGACGACAACGCCGGCTGGCGAGCGGCCACGCTGGGCGACGTCGCCCTCCTGCTGCCCACGTTCACCCACGTCGGTCACTACGAACAGGCGCTGCGCGAGGCGGGTCTGCCGTACCGTGTCGACGGCGGCCGCACCTTCTACGGCCGCCGCGAGGTGCTCGACACGCTGGCCGTGCTGCGCGCGCTCGACACGGCGGCCGATCCGGTTGCCGTCTACGGCGCCCTGCACGGCCAGCTCTTCGCCTTCTCCGACGACGACCTCTACCGGTTCCACGCCGCCGGCGGCACATTCGACTACCTCGACGCCGGGGCGCCTGAGGGCTACCCCGAGATCGCCGCCGCGCTGACCGACCTGCGGGCCCTGCACGAGCTGCGCAACGCGCGGCCGCCGGCCGAGACCATCGACGATCTCGTACGCCGCACGCACCTGTTCGAGAGTCTCGCCCTGTGGGCCGACGATCCCGAGCAGGCCATCGCCAACGTCGCCGAGCTGGTCTCGCTGGCCGACGAGTTCGCCCACAGCACCGAGGCCAGCTTCCACGCCTTCGTCGCCAAGATGGCGCGCGACGTGGCCGCCGCCGACACCGCCGAGTCGCCGGTCGGCGAGAGCGGCGACTTCATCCGGCTCATGACGGTACACAAGGCCAAGGGGCTCGAATTCCCCGTCGTCGTGCTGGCCGCCGCCATGCTCGGCGGGCGCTCGACAGACCACGCGCCGCTCATCGATCGCGGCAGCCGCCGCCTGCTCTGCGAGCTCACCTGCCAGTCGCCCGATCCGGTGCGCGCCGGTGCGACGATCCGTCTGCAGACGGCCGGCTACGACGTGCGCCACGAGCATGAGAAGCGTGCCCTCGAGCTCGAACGGGTGCGCGTGCTCTACGTCGCCCTCACACGGGCGGCCGACCTGCTCGTGCTGCCGCTCGCCGGCGCCGACGCCAGGACCGGCTCGCCGCGGGCCTTGCTGGAGCAGATCTCCGCGGCCGGTCTCGCCGACGGTACCGACGAACCCGCGGCGGCGCTCGTGCGCACGCAGGAGTGGGCGGCGGGGGCGGCGCCGGCATCGCCGGCGCCGCC
>DATIYD010000399.1:0-8862 GCA_035517975.1 Thermoleophilia bacterium
TTCGCCGCCAACTGCTCGGGCTGCCACGGCGATCACGGCCAGGGCCTGATCGGCCCGAGCCAGCAGGCCGATGCCTTCCCGAGCCTGGTCGCCGGCATGGTGCGCCGCGGCGGCATCTCCATGCCGGCCTTCCCCCAGCTCTCGGGGGCCCAGGTCGACGCCGTCGCGACCTACGTCGCCACCCAGATCGCCGACCCCGTCGCCCGCACGGCGACCATCGCCGAGGGCGGCGCCGAGTTTCGCCTGTACTGCTCGGGCTGCCACAGCTCGATAGGCAGCGGCGGCGCCCTCACTCAGGGCCGCAACGCGCCGCGCCTGCGCGACTTCCCCGCGGCCGAGGCGCTCGCGGCCATGATCTACGGGCGCGGCAACATGCCCATCTTCGCCGACACCACCTTCGGCGTGCGCCAGCAGGCCTCGGTCGCGCTGTACGTCGAGGTCCTCCAGGCGCCCCCGTCGCCCGGTGGCTGGGGGCTCGGCTACATCGGGCCCGTTCCCGAGGGCCTCGCCGCCTTCCTCGCCCTGTGCCTGCTGCTGCTCGTCACCGTGTGGCTGGCCTGGGGCAAGGGCCAGGTCAAGCCCGAGGTCGAACGGGGTCTGCAGCGGCCCGCTCCCGGCTGGCCGGCGGGCATCGCCCTGCTCGCCGCGATCGCCGGCGCCGCGGGCTTCGTCGCCTTCTTCGTCGTCGGCAACAACACCCAGAAGCTGGGCGGCACCATGGCGCTCGCCTTTCTGGGGCTCGGCTTCGCCCTGGCCTACTGGGGCCGCGACCTGACGCCCGACGACGTCGAGGTCGGCAGCTACCCCCTGCCGCCGCGCTACGCCGCCTCGGGCGGATCCGCGGCTGACCCGCCGGCCGCCCTCGGCGACGAGCTCGCCGGCAGCGCCGCGGTGCTCACCCGGCGGCGGTTCCTGACCACGATCCTGATCGCCGCGGCCGCGGTGGTCGGCCTCAGCCAGCTGGCCCTGGCGGCCTCGCTCGGGCCCAAGTCGCGCGGCCTGTTCTCGACGGCGTGGCGGCCGGGCGTGCGTCTCGTCACCGCCGACGGCGCGCCGATCACCCGCGACGCGCTGCAGGGCGGCGGCATCATCGTGGCCTTCCCCGAAGGCCACCTCGAAGCCGCCGACTCCCAGGTGGCCCTGCTGCACCTGACGGGCGTCACGCCCCAGCCCGGCCGCGAGAGCTGGAGCCCCGAGGGCTTCTTCGCCTACTCCCGGGTCTGCACCCACGCCGGCTGCGCCGTCGCGCAGTACGAAGACGAGGCGCAGCGGCTGCTATGCCCCTGCCACCAATCGTCGTTCGACCTGCTCGACGGCGCCCGCCCGGTCGGCGGTCCCGCCGGGCGCCCACTGCCGCAGCTCCCGCTCGCCATCGACGCGAGCGGGTACCTGGTCGCGCAGCGCGACTTCACCGGCCCCATCGGGCCCGGCTTCTGGAACCTTTATGCCTGAGCCCAGGCTCCAGCGCTCGCTGACGCACTCGTTCCGGCTGCCGCGCGACCGCTACCGGCGCGTCGCCGCCTGGCTCGACAACACGACCGGCGGCAGCGGGCTCATCCGCCAGGAGCTGCGCCACATCTTCCCCGACGACTGGTCGTTCTTCTTCGGCGAGATCGCCCTCTACTGCTTCATCATCCTGGTGATCACCGGCGTCTACATGTGCCTGTTCTTCAAGGCGTCGGCCGCCCCGACCGTCTACCTCGGCAGCTATCAGCCGCTCCACGGCGTCAGCGTGTCCGAGGCCTACAACTCGGTCCTGCGCCTGAGCTTCGACACGCGGGCCGGCCTCGTCATCCGCCAGGTGCACCACTGGGCGGCCCTCGTCTTCGCGGCCGCGCTGATCTTCCACCTCTTCCGTATGTACTTCACCGGCGCCTACCGCCGGCCGCGACGCCTGAACTGGCTCCTCGGCCTGAGCATGCTGATGCTGGTCGTGATCAACGGCGTGTTCGGCTACTCGCTGCCCGACGACCTGCTCTCGGGCACCGGGCTGCGCATCGCCTTCTCGATCACCCAGTCGGTGCCGCTGATCGGCCCCAACCTCGCCTCACTGCTGTTCGGCGGCGACTTCCCGAGCAACAGCCTGATCGCGCGCATCTACCCCGTGCACATCCTGCTCGTGCCGGGCGCCATCGCCGGTCTGCTGGGGGCGCACCTGGGCCTGCTGTGGATCCAGCGTCACACGCAGTACCGCGGCCGTCGGCGGACCGACCTCACCGTCGTCGGCACACCGCTCGTGCCCGCCTACGCGCTGCGCACGACCGGTTTTCTGCTCCTGCTCACCGGCCTGCTCACGATCCTCGGCGGGTTCTTTCAGATCAACCCCGTCTGGCTCTACGGTCCCTACCACCCATGGGACTCGACCAGCTTCGCCCAGCCCGACTGGTACACCGGCTGGCTCGAGGGCGCCGTGCGCATGATGCCCGCCTGGGACATCCACATCGGCGGGCTCCTGATCCCGGGCCTGTTCTGGCCGGCCGCGGTGCTGCCCGGCATCGTCGCCGGGTTCCTGTTCTCCTGGCCCTGGCTCGACGCCCTGTTCACCCGTGACGACGCCCTCCACAACGTGCTGGAGACGCCGCGCGACCGGCCGGGCCGCACGGCCGTCGGCGCCGGCGTGCTGACGTTCCTGTTCATGCTGCTCGTGGCGGGCGGCGACGACGTGTTCGCGGCCGTCTTCCACTGGAACCTCCCCACGCTGCTTTCGGTCATGGAGGGCCTGACGCTCGGCCTGCCCTTCGTCGTCGGGCTGCTCGTCTATGCGATCTTCCGCCGCCGGCACGTCACGGCGCCCGAGGAGGTCACTCCATGAGCTGGGTCGCCGACACCCGGACCGCGGCGGTCGGGCTGGGTCCCGCCTCGCTGCGCGGCCTGGCGACGCGCGCCGCCGTGCTCGGGCGCGCGGCCAAGCCGCGTATCGTCGCGCTCTTCGCCGTCACCGTGCTCGTGGCCACGCTGCTGGCCGGGCCGGTGAGCGCGGGCGCCACCGCCGCGGTCGTGGCCGCGGCGGCGCTCACGGTGGCCGGCGCCGCCGTGCTCAACAACTGTCTCGAACGCGACCTCGACGCCCGCATGACCCGCACCCGCCGGCGTCCGACCGCCGACGGCACGCTGCCGGCGGGCACGGCCCTCGCGGCCGGCCTGCTCGCCGTCGCCGGCGGCGTGAGCGCCGTGTGGCTCTGCGGCGGCGCGCTCGCGGCGACCTTCGCCGCCGCCGGCGCCGCCTACTACGTGCTCGTCTACACGCTGCTGCTCAAGCCGCGCACGGCCTACAGCTCACTGCCCGGCGGCCTCGCCGGCGTGTTTCCTGCCCTGATCGGCTGGACGGCCGCCGGCGGCGGCCTGACCGGCCCCATCGTCTCCCTGTGCGTCCTCATCGCGGTCTGGTCGCCGCCCCACTTCTGGGCGCTGGCCTTCGCGCTGCAGGACGACTACCTGGCCTCGGGCGTCCCCACGCCGCCCGCGGTCCTGGGCGAGAAGGCGGCGGCGAAGCTGATCTTCGCCGCCGCCGCCGCCCTGGTCGCCCTGACCCTGGTGCCGGTGGCGGCCGGCCTTTACGGGCCTGTCTACCTGCTGGTGGTCGCGCCGGCCGGCCTGGGGTTCCTGCTCGTCGCCCTGGCGGTCGCCCGCCACCGGCGGCGGGCGACCGCCCTCTTGCTGCACAAGCTCTCGGGCCCGTACCTGGCGGCGATCCTCGCGGCGATGGTCGCGGAAAGGCTGGCGCACCCATGACCCGCAACGCCTCATCGTTCCGTCATGCCCGGCGCGTCATCGTGCTGCGCGCCGGCTTTCTGGCCGTGCTCGCCGTCGGCCTGGCCGGTTGCGCCTCGCAGTCACCCAGCGTGTTTCGCACCGGCGGCGCCAGCGCCCACGACATCGCCGTGCTGACCTACACGATGTTCGGCATCCTCTCCGCCGTGCTCATCACCGTCTGGTCGCTGCTGGCCTGGGTGCTCATCAGGTATCGCGAGCGGCCCGGACGCGAGGCCAGCAAGACCCACGGCAACACCACGATCGAGGTCGTCTGGACGGCGATCCCCGCCATCATCGTCGCCGTCCTGTTCACCCTGACGCTCCAGACGACCGGCAAGCTCGTCGACCCCGGCAGGCCCGTGCAGTTCACGGTCACCGGCCACCAGTGGTGGTGGCAGGTCAGGTATGCGGGCGCCGACTTCGAGACGGCCAACGAGATCCACATGCCCGCCTACCAGACGGTCAGCCTCGACGTGCTCTCGGCCGACGTCATCCACGGTTTCTGGGTGCCGCAGCTCGCCGGCAAGATCCAGCTGATACCGAGCCACGTCAACCATCTGACCATCCTGCCGGTCGTGCCCGGCACGTACCTGGGAGTCTGCGCCAACTTCTGCGGCAAGCAGCACGCCCACATGCATTTCCTGATGATCGTCCAGCCGGCGGCCCAGTTCTCGTCGTGGTTTCGCAACCAGATGAGACCGGCCGTCACGCCCACCGGGACCCAGGCGGTGGCGGGCGCAGCCGCCATCGCCGCGCTGCCCTGCGCCAGCTGTCACACCATCCGCGGCACGAGCCTGCACGGCACCTACGGGCCCGATCTGACGCATCTGGCGAGCCGCAGCTCGATCGCCGCCGTGACGCTCACGAACACGCCGGCCAACCTGACGCGCTGGATCGCCGATCCACAAGCGGTGAAGCCCGGCACGCTCATGCCCGTCGTCCCCGTCACTCCGCAGACCGTTGCCGAGATCGTCGCCTACCTGGATGAGCTGAAATGACCGACGTCGCCCTGCCTTCCGATCTCACGTACGCCCACGCCGAGCCGCACGGCCTTGCCGCCTGGCTCATGGGCACCGACCACAAGCACATCGGCATGCAGTACATCGTGACCTCGCTCGTCTTCTTCGTGATCGGGGCGGCGACGGCGATCACGATGCGCACGCAGACGATCCAGCCCGGCATGAAGCTGCTCACGCCCGAGGAGTACAACCAGGCCTTCTCGATCCACGGCACGACCATGATCTTCCTCTTTGCGATGCCGATCCTGATCGGCTTCGCCAACTACCTCGTGCCGCTGCAGATCGGCGCCCGCGACATGGCCTTCCCCCGCCTGAACGCGCTGAGCTACTGGCTGTTCCTGTTCGGCGGTCTGCTGCTGTACTCCGGCTTTCTGTTCGGCGGCGTGCTCGACACCGGCTGGTTCAGCTACGCGCCGCTCACCGAGCGCGCCTTCTCGCCCCACGACGGCGTGAGCATCTGGATCATCGCCCTGGCCTTGCTCGGCATCTCCTCGGTGGCCGGCGCCGTCAACTTCATCATGACGATGATGCGCCTGCGCGCGCCGGGCATGAGCTGGCGGCGCATGCCGATGCTCTGCATCGCCACGTTCATCAACTCGTTCCTCATCCTGTTCGCGTTCCCGAGCCTCACGGCCGCCCTCGGCCTGCTCTACCTCGACCGCTTCTACCACACCGGCTGGTACAACCCGGCGCGCGGCGGCGACCCCATCATCTGGCAGCACCTCTTCTGGTTCTTCGGCCATCCCGAGGTCTACATCCTCATCCTGCCGGCCTTCGGCATGATGAGCGAGGTCGTGCCGGTCTTCGCCCGCAAGCCGCTGTTCGGTCGCATGGCCATGATCCTCAGCCTGGTGGCGATCGGCTTCCTCGGCTTTCTCGTGTGGGCCCACCACATGTTCACCGCCGGCCTGCCGACCTACTTCAACTCGATCATGGCGGCGACCAGCATGCTGATCGCCATCCCGACCGGCGTGAAGATCTTCAACTGGCTCGCCACGATGTGGGGCGGATCGCTGCGCATGAAGACGCCGCTGCTGTTCGCGAGCGGCCTGATCGCCCTGTTCACGGTGGGCGGTATCAGCGGCGTGCTGCAGGCGTCGGTGCCCTTCGACTGGCAGGTCAACGACAGCTTCTTCATCGTCGCCCACCTGCACAACGTGCTGTTCGCCGGCACCGCCTTCGCCGCCTTCGCCGGCTTCTACTACTGGTTTCCCAAGATGAGCGGGCGCATGCTCTCGGACCGCCTCGGCAAGTGGCACTTCTGGGTCATCACCGTGGGCTTCCTGCTGACCTTCATGCCGATGTACGGCCTGGGCCTGCTGGGCATGCCGCGCCGCCTCTACACCTACGCTCCCAACCTCGGCTGGAGCACGCTCGACCTGATCTCGGCCATCGGCGCCTACATCATCGGCGTCGCCATCGTCATCTTCATCGTCAACATCGTGCGCAGCCTCATGGGCGGCAAGCCGGCCGGCGACGATCCCTGGGATGCCTGGACCCTCGAGTGGGCCACGACGTCGCCACCGCCGCACGGCAACTTCGCGACGCTGCCGGTGGTCCGAAGCGAACGCCCGCTGTTCGACGAGAAGCAGGCAGCGGTGGGCATCGAGCCGCCTCCCGACACCACGTGGCAGGGCCGCGAGGCCGCCGAGGTGGCCGCCCTGCACGCCGAGCCGGCCCACGCCGACCATTGGACCAAGCTGCCCTTCGTCACGGCCCTGGCCGTCGTGGTCGTGGGCGTCGGCCTGCTCACGAACCTGCTGGTCTCGGCGGCCGGTATCGCCCTGCTGCTGATCCTGGGCGGCCTCTGGATGTCGGCCCGCTGGACCGTGCCCGAGCCGCCGGTCGTGCCCAACCAGCGGTTCACCGCGCTCGGCGCCGGCACGCTGGCCTTCATCGGCTCCGAGGTCGTGCTGTTCGGGTCGCTCATCGCCGCCGACCTGCACCTGCGCATCCACGACAGCCTGGTCACCCTCAACACCACGACCGGGCGCCTGCCGACCACGCTGCCGATCGTCAACACGGTGATCCTCATGACGAGCGGCGTCGCCGCCCACTACGCCCTTACGAGCTACCGCAAGGGGCGCATGGCCTGGTTCCGTTTCTACCTCGTCGCGACCATGATCCTCGGTGCCGTCTTCCTCGGCGGCCAGGGCTGGGAGTACACGCACGCCGGCTTCGGCCTGTCGAGCGGGCTCACCGGCTCGTCGTTCTTCACCCTGACCGGCCTGCACGGCGCCCACGTCACCGCCGGCCTGCTGCTGCTCGTCTACCTGCTGTTCCGCGCGGCTCACGACGGGCCGCGCCCGGCGGCCACCGAAGCCGGCGCCGCCGGGGCGATCGCGCGCGGCACCGGCACGCCCGGCATGGTCGAGGCGGCCGTGTACTACTGGCACTTCGTCGACGCCGTCTGGATCGTCATCTTCGCGGTGGTGTACCTCCTGTGAGGCGCTCCTCGTCCCACGTGCGGCTCGCACAGCCCCCCACCGCGGCGGTGGCGTCATGACCGCGCCGCGCAGCGGCGGCCCGTCGCAGACCTCTCTTGCCCTGAGCGGGCTTGCCCAGACCCCGCCCGGCCTGTTCGCCGAGCGCCCCGCGACGGCCTTCGGCAGCCTGCAGTCGCTCGTGGCCTGGGGGCGCAAGAACTCCATGTGGCCGTTCAACTTCGGTCTCTCGTGCTGCTTCGTCGAGCTCGCCACGACGGTGACGCCGCGCTACGACATCGCCCGCTTCGGGGCCGAGATCCTGCGCATCTCGCCGCGCGAGTCCGACGTCATGGTCGTGGCCGGCACGGTCTTTCTGAAGATGGCGCCGATCGTGCAGCGGCTCTACGAGCAGATGATGGAGCCGCGCTGGGTCATCTCGATGGGCTCCTGCGCCAACTCCGGCGGCATGTACGACGTCTACAGCGTGGTGCAGGGCGTCGATTCGTTCCTGCCGGTCGACGTGTACGTGCCGGGCTGCCCGCCGTCGCCCACGACCTTCATGGAGGGTCTCCTGCTCCTGCAGGCGGCCGTCGGCACCGAGGAGCGGCCCCTGTCGTGGGTCGTCGGACCGCAGGGCGTGCAGCGCGTGCCGCGGGTCGCCTTGCGCGACCTCAAGCGACCGAGCCGCAGCCGCGAGACCGAGTTGCGTCCCCAGGGAGAGGTGTAGGCGAGCGTGAGCGTGGCGCCGGACACGGTCGGCGTGATCGGTGAGCTCGAGGCCCGGTTCCCGGACCTCGAGCTCACCGTGCAGCCGACCGCCGACGAGATCCCCACGGTGTGGGTGCCCGGCGACCGCACCCGCGAGGTCGTGGCCTACCTCAAGTCCGAGGCGCCGGCGACCTACCCGATGCTCTACGACCTGACCGCCATCGACGAACGCGTGCGCGTGCACCGCGAGGGTCAGCCGGCGAGCGACTTCACCGTCGTCTACCACCTGCTGTCGCTCGAGCACAACCGCGACGTTCGCCTCAAGGTCGCGCTGCAGGGCGAGATGCCCACGACGCCAACCATCACGGGCGTCTTCCCGGCGGCCGCCTGGTACGAGCGCGAGGTCTGGGACATGTTCGGGGTGGGCTTCGACGGGCTGCCCGAGCGCCCCCGGATCCTCATGCCGCCGTGGTGGGAGGGCCATCCGCTGCGCAAGGAATCGGCCGGCCGCGGCACCGAGCTCGGCCGCCTCGTCATGTCGCCCCAGCGCGCCGCCGAGTGGCAGGACATGCTCGCCTTCAGACCCGAGGACTGGGGACTCGAGGAGCTCGCCCGCGACCCCGAGATCATGTTCCTGAACGTCGGCCCCCACCATGGCGGCACTCACGGCGTGGTGCACATCGTCGTCGGGCTGCGCGACGAGGAGATCGTCTCCTGCATCGTCGACATCGGCTACCACCATCGCGCCGCCGAGAAGATGGGCGAGCGCCAGACCTGGCACACCTTCATCCCCTACACCGATCGCGTCGACTACACCGGCGGCGTCGTCAACAACCTCGCCTACCTCATGTCGGCCGAGCGCCTCGCCGGCATCGAGGTACCCGACCGCGCCCAGGTGATCCGCGTCATGCTGGCCGAGCTCTACCGCATCAACAGCCACCTCCTCTACTACGGCA
>DATIYD010000400.1:0-5448 GCA_035517975.1 Thermoleophilia bacterium
GAGCGCGAGCGGCCTGAAGAAAGCGGCCGTGAGGCCGCGCAACAGGAACACCGGGGTGATGGCGGCGAGACTGATCAGCGTCGCGTGCACGATCGAGCCGCGCACCTCGAGCGAGGCCTCGAGGATGAGGGCGGGCAGCGATCGCTCGCTGCCCGTGCGCCGTGCCTCGCGCAGCCGCCGCAGGATGTTCTCGACGTCGATGATCGCGTCGTCGACGATCTCGCCCAGCGCGATGATCAGGCCGGCCAGGATCATCGTGTTGATGGTGGCACCCGTCAGGTGCAGCACGAGCACCGCCGCGGTCAGCGAGAGCGGCATCGTGACGAGGCTGATCAGCGCCACGCGCCACTCGTACAGGAAGACGACCACGACGACGACCACGAACAGAAAGCCGAGCAGCATGGCGATGCCCAGGTTGTGCAGCGAATCGTCGATGAAGGTCGCGGGGCGGAAGATCGTCGTGTCGAAGTGCACGCCCGACAGCCCCGGCTCGAGCGATCTGATGGCGGCGTCGACGCCCCGGGTGACCTCGAGCGTGTTGCCCCAGGGCAGCTTCTCGACGACCAGCAGCAGCCCCGGCCTGCCGTCGATCACGGCGTCGCCGATGATGGGCTGGTAGTCGGTGACCACCCGGCCGATGTCGCCGAGGCGCACCGGGTCGGGCGAGGGAGCCTGGTCTTCGAGTGGCACCCCGGCGAGCTCCTGAGGCGTCTGGACGGCCAGCACGTGCACGACCTGCAGACGCCGGCCGGCCGTATCCAGGAACCCGCCGGCGCCCACGACGGCGCCGGTCGAGAACTGCAGGGCGCCGGAATCGAGGGCGTCCGAGGTGGTGCGCTCGACGTCGTCGAGCGTGACGTGGTGGGCGGCCATGCGGGCGGGGTCGACCTGCACCTGGAAGGTGGGCTGGCGCTCGTTCCAGAGCGAGACGTCGGCCACGCCGTCGACCCGCAGCAGGCGCGCCTTCACCGTCCAGTAGGCAAGGCGCGACAGCTCCATCACCGAGTACCTGTCCGACCACATGCCGATCTGCAGCACGCGGCCGGTCGCCGAGACGGGCGGCAGCATCACCGGCGGGCTCGCCCATCTGGGCAGCGTCGGGCGCACCGTGGCCAGCCGCTCCTGGACGAGCTGCCGGGCGTGGAGCAGATCGGTACCCGGCTTGAAGACGAGCACGATCGAGGAGAGCTGGGGCACCGAGGTCGAGCGCACGTCGGCAAGACCGGGCATGCCGTTCATGGCGAGCTCGAGGGGCACCGTGACGAGCGACTCGACGTCGGAGGTCGACAGGCCGAGGCTCTCGGTCTGGATCTCGACCTGTGGCGGTGCGAAGTTAGGAAAGACGTCGACCGGCGTGTGCGGGATCGTGGCGGCGCCGATCGCCATGACGGCGACCGCGGCACCCACCACGAGGAACCTGAAGTTCAGGCTCCAGGCGACGATCGCCCGCATCGCCGACCCGCGCGGCACGGCTATTCCTCGCCTACGCCGTACTCAGCGCCGAGCAGCTCCGGCGCGCCGACGGTCACGACCGGGGCGCCGACCCGCGGCCCGGAGCGCAGGACGACCATCTCCCCCCGAAAGCGGGCGATCGCGATCGGTCGGCGCACGAAGGTACGGGCAGCGATCGCGACGTACGTCCAGGAACGACCCTGGGGATCGTAGATGACGGCGCTCAGCGGGAACGCGGTGCGCCCCCCGCCCGCGGCCCGAACCGCGGCGGTGCGCAGGCCCAGGTCGGCGAGCGCCTGCCCGGTGAGCGTCACGTCGTGCAGGGTCGTGCCGGGCACGGTTCGTAGCGTGGCGGGCGGCACGGGGGCGGGTGCCGTTCGGGCATGGGCACAGCCGGCGAGACCCAGGCCGATCGCGCACGACACGAGCACGACGGCCCAGCGGCGGCGTTGTCGGCGGGAGCTCATGGTCTTCCCTCCCGCTCCGGCGCCGCCGCTGAGGCCGGCGGAGCCGGCGCGACGAGCCGCAGGTAGAGGAAGGGAAGGACGAACAGGCTGTAGAGAGTAGAGGTGACGAGACCCCCGGCGACCACGATGCCCAGCGGCCGCAGGACCTCGACGCCGGGTACCGTGCCGCGCACGACGAACGGCGCCACGACGAGCGCCAGCCCGACCGCGCTCACGATCACCGGATACACCGTCTGCGCCGTGACCTCGGCGATGACCGGCGATCCGCCGCCGCCCGGATGCTCGCGCTCCCGGCGGCGCAGGCGGCGGAGGAGCAGAAGGCCGTTGCGCAGGGCGATCGAGGCCACCACGACCAGGCCGGCGATGCCGCCGGCCGAGACGAGCGGCCCCGACCCCCAGGCGGCGAGCGCGGCGCCCGCCAGGGCCAGCGGCAGGCTGACCAGCAGCAGGACCGCCCGTCCCCAGCTCTGCAGAGCGGCCTGCAGCAGCAGAAGGACGGCGGCGAGCACGCCGCAGACCTCCAGGAGCAGGCGCGCATCGGCGCTCTGCCGCTGTTGAAGATCGCTGAAGACCTCGATGTGGTAGCCGAGCGGCAGCGGCAGCGACTGGACGCGCTGCCTGACGGCGGCCACGACCGGACCGAGAGACGCCCCCCTGACCACGGCGGTCACGTCGAGGTAGCGCGAGACCTGGTCATGCTTGATCTCGGTGGGGACCGGAGCGATGCGGACCGACGCGACCTCGTGCAGAGGCACGTGACCGCCGCCGGGCGTGTCGAGCGGCAGGTTGCCGAGGGAGCCGGCGTCCTCGCGAACGACGGGCTCACTCCACACGGTCACGTCGTAGATCTGCTGCTGCTGGTAGTAGCTCCCCACCGGGATGCCGGCCAGCAGGACCGAGGTCTGTCGCCGTACGTCTCCCGGTTTGAGGCCGTGACGCGCGGCGGCCGCGACGTCGGTGGCGATCACGACGGCGGGCTCCTCGGTCCCAGTCCGGATGTGCGCGGCCACGACACCGTGCAGCGCCAGCAGAGTGCGCCGCACACGCTGGGCGCTGGCCGCCAGGTCTTGTTGATCGTCGCCATAGATGCGCACGGTCAGAGGTGCTCCCCTGGAAGTGGCGCCGTCCAGCGTGGCCGCCGCGTAGGTGGCGACTGTCGCGCGCAGACCGGCGAAACCGGCGACGGCGCGTCGCACGGCGGCGACCCCGGCGCCGTAGTCGACAGCCCGGTCGAGGCGCACCCAGGTCTCGGCCGAGTCGACGTCGACGACCTGGTCGCCCATGAGCGCCTGGCCGACTTCGCTGGTGCTCGCTCTCACACCCGGGGTCGCGCGCAGCGCCGCGTCGATCGCGGCCGACTCGCGTCGCATCTCGAGCAGCGACGTGCCGGGGGCGGCCTGCCAGCGCACGAGCAGGTCGCGGTCCTGCAGGGCGGGCACGAACGGCCCGGTGCCGAGCTGCGACAGGGCGAAGCCGCCGGCGGCCGCGAGCAAGGCGACGGCAGCCCAGGCCCAGCCCCGCCGGGCGAAGAGGCGCGGCGCGAGACGCGCATAGGCGGCCTCGATCCGGCGCGCCACGCCCGAGCCGTGCTGTTTGCGCCGCGCCGGTCGCAAGAGGAGCTGGCCGAGCGCCGGCACGGCGGTCAGCGCGGTCAGCGCCGCCGCCGCGACGGCCAGCAGGAGCGCGACCCCCAGTGGCCGGACAAGCGCCCCGCGCACGCCGCCGAGGAGCAGGAACGGCACCGCGCCCAGGGCGATGACGGCGAGCGTGTACACCAGCGGCCGGCGCAGGTCGACGGTGGCGACGGCGATGACCACCGCCCGTCGAGCCGGCGATCGGCCGGCCTGATCTTGCCGGTCGAGCCGGCGGCGCAGGGTGATGATGCCGATGACGGCATCGTCGACGACCACGCCCAGTGACGCAGCTAGCCCAGCAAGCGTCATGAGGGTGAACGTCTCGCCGTGCAGGTGCAGCAGCCCGGCCGCGACGACGAGCGGCAAGACGAGCGCCACCGCGCCGATCAGCGCCAGGCGAGCCGACCAGGTCGACAGCCCGAGCCACACCACGAAAAGGAGGAACGACGCGAGCAAGGCGAAGCGGATCTCGCGTAGCGCGGTCTCGATGTAGGTGGCCGGGCGGAAGACCGTCGTGTCGACCGTGACACCGGCGAGGCCGGGCTTCAGATCGGCCATGGCCGCCTCGACGCCACGGGTGACGGCGAGCGCGTTCGCGCCGGGGAACTTCTCGATCACGAGCAACAACCCCGGCCCGTCCTGCAGGATGGCGTCGCCTCTGAGCGCGGGGTGGTCCTCGACCACGGTCGAGACATCGCCGAGCCGCACGGGCGGCCCCGTGGTGTCCTCGACGGGCACCGCAGCGAGGTCTCGCGCCGTCCTGATCGGTAGCACGTGCTGGATGGAGAGCCGCTGGTTGGGGACGTCGATGAAACCATCGGCCCCCGGCGACGACGCCTCGACGAAGGTCAGCGGCGACGTCCACATGGCGTCACCGGTCGTATTGATCACCTGCTCCAGCGTGATGCCGCGACGCGCCATGCGTGCCGGGTCGACGAGGACCTGGAGCTGCCGGTCGCGCTGCCCCCAGATCGTGACGTTGGCCACACCGGGCACGGCCAGCAGGCGCGGCCTGATGCGCCAGCGTGCCAGGGTCGACAGGTCGATCATGGAGAGGCTCTTCGACGAGAGCCCGATCATGAGCGCGCGGTCTTCCACCGACAGCGGCTGGATCATCACGGGCGGCGACCCGACGTTGACGACGGACGGTCCCTGGGCGACGCGCTCGGTGACGAGCTGCCGCGCCTTGTAGATGTCGGTGCCCGGCTTGAAGGTGAGCTCGATCGACGAGAGTCCGGGCACCGACTGCGAGCGTAGATGGTCGAGATAGGCGAGGCCGTTGAACTCGTCCTCCAGCGGCACCGTGATGAACTGTTCGACCTCGGCGGTCGACAGCCCGAGCGCCTCGGTCTGGACCTGCACCTGAGGGGGCATGAGCTCCGGGAGCGTGTCGACCGGAGTGTGACGCAGCGCCGCGACTCCGACGACCAGCACGAGGACGACGGCCACGACGACGACCACGGCGAGCCGCAGGCTCGATTCGACGATCCAGCGCATGGAGACCCCTCTCCCGCGACCTCGCCCCCGCGGGGCGTTCAGCCGTCCGTCCCGCGCCGGACCCGGAGCACCGCACGGCCCGCACCGGCCGCTGCCGTCGTAAGCCGTCCGCGAAGAGTTCCCGCCGACGCACGCCCACCTTGTTCCCCGCCGCCCTACTACCGCCGCCGTTCGCGGCCGGGCGACCCGGCGCCGCCACGACCGCCCGGCCGTCTCGGTGCGTCCCCCCGTTGCGAGCGGCGGCGTCCACTCCGCGTGCTCCCTGGCTTCGGGTGCTCGTCTGTCGCGGCGGCATGGTATCCTCAGGCCGCAGGATACGAACAGGAGTTCACCCATGCTCGCCGAGCTCAACCCCGAGCAGCTCGCCGCCGTCACCTACGGCGACGGGCCCCTGCTCA
>DATIYD010000401.1:0-3456 GCA_035517975.1 Thermoleophilia bacterium
AAGCGGGCGAGGCGCTCGCCGCTGTGGGAGAGCGCCTCGCCCGCTTCGTCGCCCCCGAGGCCACCCGCGTCGCGGTGCGCTTCGACAGTCCGAAAGGCTGACCGGCTATCGCCCCGCCGCCGGCCCCGGTGCGATGCGGGCCCGTGCGTGCCATGGCGATCGTACCGCCGCCGGTCAACGTGTGACCATGGCGACGGCAAAAGACGGGAGTCTTTCGCGTGCGTTTATGGTAGAAAGAACCAACGAGTACTTGCCTATCACGGAGGGTCGCATGCCCAGGAAGATCAATCCAAAGGACTATCTCAAGCCGAGAGACCCTGCGACGATCGCCCGGCGCAGAGGGCGCAAGGCATCGACGTTCTATCCCGACCTCGTGACGGCCTTCATGAATGCCGGCGAGTCTGCGATGGACGTTGATGTGGCAAAGATCGGCCGCAAGCCCGAGACGGTGCGCTCGGCCCTGAGAAAAGCGATCACCACGATGGGCGTGCAGGACAAGGTGCGCGTCTCGATGATCGGCAACGAGGTCATCCTGCTCACGCGCTAGCGCAGTGATCGCACGGTCCTCATCGCGCACAGACGGCGTGATCGGCGCCTCACCCGCGGCGGTGACGCCGTGATCTACAGCCTCGCCCACGGGCAGACGGCTCTGCTCGTCATCGACGTGCAGCGCGAGTACTTCGATCCCGACGGTCCGGCGTTCGTCGAGCACGCCGCCGACATCCTGGCCAACGTCAACCTGCTGATCGACGGCTTTCGCGCCCGCGACCTGCCGGTCGTCTTCGTGCGCCACGAGCATCGGCCCGACGGCAGCGACGCCGGCCGCATGGCCGACTTCTCGGCGCCCGACGAAGAGGAGTCGTTCGTGACGGGCACGCCGCGCGTGGAGCTCGTCGCCGGGCTCCACACCCGCGGCGACGACATCGTCGTCGTGAAGCGCCGCTACAGCGCCTTCCTGGGCACCGACCTCGACGCGATCCTGCACACGGCCGGCGTGCGGGCGGTCGTCGTCTGCGGCCTCATGACGAGCTTCTGCTGCGAGACGACCGCCCGCGACGCGCACGGCCGCGACTACGAGGTCGTGTTCGTCGCCGACGCCAACGAAGGTCCCGACCTCGAGGACACAGCCGGCGCCCCCGTGCCGCACCACGAGGTGCTGCGCAACACGACGACGGCGCTCGGCGCCGGCTTCGCCGAGATCGTGACGACCGCCGAGGTGCTCGCCCGCATAGGCGCTGCCGCCGGCGAGCGATCCGGTCAGGTCTGAGAGTCGCTCGGCTCCGGCGCGCCCGACAGGGCGGCGTCGATCGAGCGGGCAGCGCGGCGGCCGGCGCCCATGGCGCTGATCACGGTCGCCGCACCGGTGACCACGTCGCCACCGGCCCACACCCCCGCGCGTGACGTGGCGCCGGTGTCTTCGCTGGCGACGATGTTGCCCTTCTTGCCCACCTCGAGGCCGGGCGTGGTCATGGGGATCAGCGGGTTCGGGCTGTTGCCGATGGCGCAGACCGACGCCTCCATCTCCATGACGAACTCCGACCCGGGGATCTCGACCGGGCGCCGCCGCCCCGAAGCGTCGGGCTCGCCGAGCTCCATGCGCCGGCACTCGATCCCGGTGAGCCAGCCGCGCTCGTCGCCGATGAGCCGGATCGGCAGCGTGAGGAAGTCGAAGATCACGCCCTCCTCTTCGGCGTTCTCGACCTCTTCGGCGCGGGCCGGCAGTTCGGTCTTGCTGCGCCGGTAGACGATGTGCACCTCGTCGGCGCCCAGGCGCAGCGCCGTGCGCGCCGAGTCCATGGCCACGTTGCCGCCGCCGAACACGGCCACCCGCGCCGAGCGCTTGAGCGGCGTGTCGAAGGCCGGAAAGCGAAAGCCGCGCATGAGGTTGCAGCGCGTCAGGTACTCGTTGGCCGAAAAGACGCCGTTCAGGTTCTCGCCGGGGATGTCCAGGAACCAGGGAAGGCCCGCGCCGGCGCCGACGAAGACCGCGTCGAAGGTCTCGAGCAGGCGCTCGATGGTACGCGTCTTGCCGACCACGAAGTCGAGCCGCAGCTCGACGCCCAGGCTGCGCACGTAGTCGACCTCGCGGCGCACGATGGCCTTGGGCAGGCGGAACTCGGGGATGCCGTAGGTGAGCACGCCGCCGGCCTCGTGGAGGGCCTCGAACATGGTGACCGCGTGGCCCCGCAGGGCGAGATCGGCGGCCACCGTGATGCCGGCCGGTCCCGAGCCCACCACGGCCACGGCGTGACCGCTCGGGCGCGGCAGGGGTTGCGGTTCGCCCGCGCCCTCGGCCGCTTCCCAGTCGGCGACGAAGCGCTCGAGGCGCCCGATCGCCACCGGGTCGCCCTTCTTGCCCAGCACGCAGTTGCGCTCGCACTGCTCCTCCTGCGGGCAGACCCGCCCGCAGACCGCCGGCAGCGCGTTGGTCTGCTTGACGGCGCGCACGGCGGCGCGCACGTCGCCGGCAGCGATGTGGCCCACGAAGCCCGGGATGTCGACCGCCACGGGGCAGCCGTCGACACAGCCCGGCTTCTTGCAGGTGAGGCAGCGCGCGGCCTCTTCGCGGGCGAGCTCGACCGTGTAGCCCAGCGCCACCTCGTCGAAGTTGCGCACGCGTTCGGCGGGCTCCTGCTTGGGCATGGGCCGCCGCACCAGGTCGACCTTGCTCACCGCTGCCTCATCTCCGCCGTCTCATTGCCACCGTCCGTCCTCGTCATGTCCTCGCCGCTCGCCTCCGCCGCGCCCGTCAGAACCGCGACTCGCAGCCGCTGCGGTGGAGGGGCTCGATCTCCTCGGCCCGGTAGCCCTCGCGCCGCGCCAGGAACTCTTCCCAGTCGACCTCGTGGCCGTCGAACTCGGGGCCGTCGACGCAGGCGAACTTGGTCTCGCCGGCCACCGTCAGACGGCAGACGCCGCACATGCCGGTGCCGTCGATCATGATCGGGTTCATGCTGACGATGGTCTTGATGCCGAGTGGTCGCGTCTGGGCCGCGACGGTCATCATCTGGAACGTGCAGGCGTGGGCGATCACACGATCGGGTTCGATCCTCTCGAGGGCGAGGATCTCGGCGAGCCGCGTGACGTGGCCCTTGTAGCCGCGGCTGCCGTCGCGAGTGATCACGATGAGCCGGTCGACCACGGCCTGGAGGCGGTCGGCCCAGTACAGAAGGTACGAGCTGCGCGCCTCGATCAAGGCGTAGACCTCGTTGCCCGCCTCCTTGAGGGCGCGAGCGATGGGCAGGATGCTCCCCAGCCCGTAGCAGCCGGCCACCAGCAGCACGGTGCCGAAGCTCCCGATCTCGGTCTCGTTGCCGAGCGGCCCGGCGTACGACGGTACAGTGTCGCCGGCCTTGAGCCTGGCGAGCTTGGCGGTCGACGCCCCGACCTGGACGAAGATCGAGGTGACCGTGCCGGCCTGCGTGTCCCAGTCGGCGATCGTGAGTGGGATGCGCT
>DATIYD010000402.1:0-4612 GCA_035517975.1 Thermoleophilia bacterium
TGTCGATCAACGGGCCGATGCGCCCCCAGCTGCGTGCCCACGTGCTCGAGGTGCTGGGAGGGCGCTTCACACTGATGCGCCTGAAAGGCAGGGTCAACGGCGCCTATCGAGTCTATCGGCTCGAGCCACGATAGCGCCGGCCCTCGGGGTCCCGGTCGCCGCGGACGACGTCCCCGGGAGCGTGCGCGATCGAGTACAGGCCGGCCATCGGGCTGTCCCGGGGCGCGCTTGTGTTGACCGGTCGCGGCATTCCGGCTAGCGTCGCTTCATGTATCTGAGCGTGCAGCGTGCCGCCCGCCGTCTCGGCGTCTCCCCGTACACCATCCGCCGCTGGACCGAGTCCGGCTTGCTGCCGTGCATCCGCACGGCCGGCGGACACCGGCGCATCAAGCAGGAAGACGTCGACGAGCTCGCGCTTCTTACGGCCGGTGGCGACCGCGTGGCCGCCCGTCTTGCCCGCGAGCGCGAGATGGAGACCCTCGTCGAGGCCTCAGTGGCTCTCACCAGCCGGCTCGACCTGACGAGCCTGCTCGTCGAGATCGCCCGCCGGCTCAGCGCCATCCTCGACTGCCATTTCTGCGCCATCTCCGACTTCGACGAGGCCAGCACCATGGTGCACGTGCTGGCCGACTTCGACCGTCACGGCCAGCGGGTCACCGACTGGAAGCCCTACTCCCTCAAGGCCTTCCCGTTCACACGACGCCTCATGGAAGACCAGGAGCCGGGTGTCGTCACCCTGAGCGATCCGCGTGCCGACCCGGCCGAGACCGCCGTCATGCGTCACTACGGCGACAGGACCATGCTGGTGGTCCCTCTCGTCTACCGCGGCCAGTCGGTCGGTTTCATCGAGGTGTACGACCACGTCCGCGAGCGGCGTTTCACCCGGCAGGAGCTGCGCCTGGCCTGCGCCCTCGCGGGCCTCGCCACCACCGCCCTGCACAACGCCAAGGTCTTCGCCGAGCTGAACAGGTGCCACGCCGACGCCCAATGGGTCCAGGCGGCGCTCGATGGGGTGACCGACGGGCTTCCGGCGCTCGCCGCGGCAGGCTCGCCCGCCGAGGTGCTCCACGAGGCGGCGCTGCTGGCCTGCCGCACGCTGCAAGGCCTGAACGCCACGGCGACCTGGGGCGGATCGACGGCGAGCGTGGGCGACGGTCCCGCCGGCGACGAGGTGACGCGCGTGGCCGGCGCGGCCGCGGCGGGGTCTCAGACTCTCGAGGTGAGCGTGGTGCTGCGGCGCGGCGGCGGCGACGACGAGGCCCGCGTGGTACGCCTCATCGCCGTGAGCGCGGCTCAGGCGATCGTCAGGCTCTAGCTCTGGGGATCGTGGCAGCCGTTGCGCGACTTGCGTCCCAGACCGGCGTCGCTGCGCCCCGGGGCGCAGTACGGGCAGGAGCAGTTGGCCAGGTGGTGCCATCCCTGGTCGAGGAGGTGCTCCGTGCCTTGCAGGCTGCTCGGCCGGATGACCATGTCGGCGTGAGGATGGCCTGGGTCGTCGTCTGAGGTGTGGTACGGGGTGACGACACGCAGCAGGGTGTCGTTGGCAAAGACGTAGTGGCGCTCGTGCCACGCAAAGACGCGGGCTTTCTTGACCTGATCGAATGTCAGAGTGCCGAGCACGAGACTCACCCTGTCGTGGACCGCGCCCAGCATAGTGGTCGCGCAGGCCCGGGGCAACCGGCGCCGCCGCTCTCTCAGTCGGCGGCGGCCCTGCCGGCGAGGTCGTTGGGGAAGAGGTCCTTGACCATCACGAGATGTGTGCCCGGCGAGTCGACGAGCCGCACCGAGTTCATGAGCGTCCAGATCATGAAGAGGCCGCGCCCGCCCTCGGCCAGCAGGCTCGGCGGGCGCGGCGGCAGATGGACGGCCGCGTCGATACCGACGCCCTCATCGGCGACCTCGACGGTCACGCGAGTGCGCGTGGCTCTGAGGCGCACGCGGATCGGCGTGGCGCTGGCACTGTGGGCAAGCGCGTTGGCGACGGCTTCGTGCAGGGCGATGAGGATGTCCTCGACCATGCCCGGCGCGATGGTCGCAGCCGTGAGGTACGACCAGGCGCGCCAGCGCAGGTCGGCAAGGTTGCCGGCGTCCATGGGTACGGTGATCTGAAGCTCGCCGTTGCTGATGGCCTGCATGAAGTCCCTCCTCCTTCTTGGGCCACGTCGTGCGGCGCTCGCCGTTCTGGACTCCAGACGGCGGATGCGGTTCCCCGTGTCTCCCTTCGCGCCGAACGACGCAAGCCGAAAAGGACGCTCGCGCCGCTCGTCATCTTCAGTGTTGCCCGCACGTCGCGCTGCCCGCACGTCCGAGCCCGTTTGCACCGCTCGGAGGTGGTCGGCTCCGCTCGTGCGTGAAGTCCCTATGGTAGTGCGAGCTGAACGGCGCGAGCCGCGCGGCAACGCCGCTAGGGCTACCTGTTGTGCGGTAGTACGCACTATTCGCACTTCAGCATGCGAGCGCCGCCGGCGTCGCGTGCCTCTCAACCGGAGGCGACCATGGATCTCATCGTGCAGCACAAGGTACGTGACTACGACGCCTGGAAGCTTGTGTTCGACGAGCACGGAGACGTCCGCAGACGTCACGGCGCCACGGGGCACGAGCTGTACAGGAGCGACGACGACCCCAACGAGATCACAATCGTCAACCACTTCCCGACGAAAGAGCAGGCCGAGGCCTTCGTCGCCGACCCGTCGCTCAAGGCGGCGATGGAGCGGGGCGGCGTGGTCAGCGAGCCGCGCATCACCTGGGCCCGGCACGTCGAGACGGTCGACTATCAGGTGATGGCGGCGTAACAGCATGTCTCGCCTGCCATGCTCGAGTTCCTGAGCCGGCTGCAGGCCGGCTAGAGCGCTGCGTGAGCCGCCGCCTCGGCGGTCACTACGTGGTGCGGCTGATACCGCCGCGTCCGACGTTCCACCTGGACATGAACGACGAGGAGCGGGCCATCATGGCCCGGCATGCGGAGTACTGGGCCGCCCTCATCGAACGGGGCATCGTGGTCGTCTACGGACCGGTGGTCGTCGGCGGAGACTCCTGGGGACTGGGCGTCGTACGCGTCGACAGCGAGGCCGACGCCCGGACGTTGGCCGAGGCCGATCCTGCTGTGTCCTCGGGCATGGCCACCGCGGAGGTCGGCACCATGGCGGTGGCGATCGTCCCGGACTGACGTTCGTGCGGGTCCGGCGGTCGAGCCGGACCTCTGGTCGCATCTTCGCACTAGAATGATAAGGTAGCGTACCGGCGAGCGTGGCGCATGCGTGTGAGAGGCGGGTCATGACAGTGGATCGACGGACAGGCGCACCGCGCCGTGAGGGCGTGCAGGTCATCGCCCGGGCGGCCGAGATGCTGCGGAGCCTGGCGGCTCAGCCGCACGGCCTGACGCTGATCGAGCTCTCTGCCTGCGTCGGCCTGCCGCGCTCCACCGCTCATCGCATCGTTTCGGCCCTCGCCCAGGAAGGCTTCGTGCGCGCCGCGCCCTCAGGCCGTCTGCGTGTCGGGCCCGGGCTTGTCGGCTTGGCCGTCGCCAGCCGCAGCGACCTGCGCCACGAGGCCGCGCCCTATCTCGAGCAGCTCAGTCGCGAGCTGCGCGAGACCGTCGACCTGTCGGTGCTCGATGCCGGAGAGGTCCTGTTCATCGACCAGCACGCCTCGCGGCGTACGCTGCGCATCGTCTCCGAGATCGGCGCCCGCTTCCCGGTGCACGCCACCGCCAACGGCAAGGCGCTGCTCTCCACGCTGCCCCACGATGAGGTCCTCACGTTGCTGCCCAAGCGCCTCGAGGCGACCACGCCGAACACCATCACCGACCGTGCCGCGCTGCTGGCCGAGCTCGAGGAGGTGCGCGCGACCGGCCTGGCCTACGACCGCGAGGAGTACACGATCGGCATCGCCGCCGTCGGCACGGCCGTGCGCGACACCGTTGGGGCGACGGCCGCGGCCGCCGTGGTCGTGCCGGCCTCCCGCTTCTTCGAAAGCGAGGCCGAGATCACCGCGGCCCTGTTACGCACTCGCGACGAGATCCAGGCCGTGCTCAACGGCGACTGAGATGGGGTGACCGAGATGGGCTACACGATCTTCCGCATCGACGAGCTCGTGTTCCAGGCGCCGAAGCGGGGCGACCAGAGCCGCGGCATCGCGGCGCTCTCCGGGGCCATGCAGGCGATGCGTGCCAACATCTGGCGGCTGCCGCCGGGCGTGCGCGGCGCGCGCCACATCGAGCATGCGCAGGAGGAGATGTTCATCGTGCTGCGGGGCACCGTGACGCTCCTGCTCGGCGATCCGGCCGAGCGTGTCGCGCTGTCCGCCGGTTCGGTCGCCGTCGTCGGGACCGACACGGGTCAGCAGCTGCGCAACGAAGGTGAGACCGAGGCGTTCGTGCTGGTCGTCGGCGCACCCCCGGAGCAGGGGAGAGCCGAACATCTCCCCGACATCGACGAGCCGCCCGCGGACTAGGCGCGCGACGAAGTCACGCCTGCCTGAGCGGCGACGACGGAGTCACTCGACGGACTAGGCGCGCGACGAAGTCACGCCTGCCCGAGCGGCGACGACGGAGTCACTCGACGGACTAGGCGCGCGACGAAGTCACGCCTGCCCGAGCGGCGACGACGGAGTC
>DATIYD010000403.1:0-11519 GCA_035517975.1 Thermoleophilia bacterium
AGCTTCGTCGCTCGCAAGGAGCGGCGAGCCAGTGCCGGTACGCCGGCGCGAACCTTGAAAACTACATAGCGGCAAAGGTGATCAACAAGGTCAAGATATTAAGGGCCAACGGCGGATGCCTTGGCGCCAGAAGCCGATGAAGGACGTGGACGGCTGCGATAAGCCCCGGTGAGGTGCTGAACAACCTTCGACCCGGGGATTTCCGAATGGGGGAACCCACGCACGGTAATGCGTGCGTACCGGTGCCTGAACACATAGGGCACACGGAGGTAAGCAGGGGAACTGAAACATCTTAGTACCCTGAGGAGAGGAAAGAAACCTCGATTCCCTGAGTAGTGGCGAGCGAAAAGGGAACAGCCTAAACCGGATACGCGCGATTGGGTGCGGCCCTAGCGTATCCGGGGTTGTAGGAGTCTGTTCGATCGTCCCGCATGACGGTCGGGGAGTTACAAAAGCCGCGGGTAGCAGAAGAGGCCTGGAAAGGCCCGCCACAGACGGTAATAGCCCAGTACGCGAAACTCGCGACCCTCCCTTACAGACCACCTGAGTACGACCGGGCACGTGAAACCCGGTCGGAAGCTACGGGGACCACCCCGTAAGGCTAAATACTACCTGGCGACCGATAGTGCACTAGTACCGTGAGGGAAAG
Organism: Thermoleophilia bacterium; assembly: GCA_035517975.1. Taxonomy (GTDB): domain Bacteria; phylum Actinomycetota; class Thermoleophilia; order UBA2241; family UBA2241; genus Bog-752. Next base: position 650 of record DATIYD010000403.1, read on the forward strand.
GTGAAAAGTACCCCGTGAGGGGAGTGAAATAGTACCTGAAACCGTTGGCCTACAAGCGGTTAGAGCCTGGGCTTGCCCGGGTGATAGCGTGCTTTTTGCATAACGAGCCGGCGAGTTACTCGTCTCTGGCAAGGTTAAGGAAACGGAGCCGTAGCGAAAGCGAGTCTGAATAGGGCGCTAGTCAGAGGCGGTAGACCCGAAACTGCGTGATCTATCCATGGGCAGGCTGAAGCGAGGGTAAGACCTCGTGAAGGGCCGAACCCACGTAGGTTGAAAACTGCGGGGATGACCTGTGGATCGGAGTGAAAGGCTAATCAAACGCAGAGATATCTGGTTCTCTCCGAAATATATTTAGGTATAGCCTCTTGTGTTCAGTTATGGCTGTAGAGCACTGTTTGCCCTAGGGGGCCCACCAGCTTACCGAAGGCAGATAAACTCCGAATACCATAACTCTAGAGCAAGGGAGTCAGACTGCGGGGGATAAGCTCCGTAGTCGAGAGGGAAACAGCCCAGACCACCAGCTAAGGTCCCTCAGTACTGGCTAAGTGGAAAAGGATGTGAGAGTGCACAGACAACCAGGATGTTGGCTCAGAAGCAGCCACCATTTAAAGAGTGCGTAATAGCTCACTGGTCAAGTGTTCTCGCGCCGATGATGTAACGGGGCTCAAGCCAGTCACCGAAGCTGTGGGATTCAGCCGCAAGGCTGGATCGGTAGGAGAGCATTCCCATGCCACTGAAGCGGCGGCGACAAGCCAGCCGTGGAGGCATGGGAAGAGAGAATGCCGGCATAAGTAACGAAAGAGGAGCGAGAAACTCCTCCGCCGATTGCCCAAGGTTTCCTGGGTAAAGCTAATCTTCCCAGGGTTAGTCGGGACCTAAGCCGAGGCCGAAAGGCGTAGGCGATGGACAACGGGTTGATATTCCCGTACTACCGACTTGCGTTCGACCGATGGGGGGACACGGTAGGTAAGGTGGACCATGGCGCTGGTTGTCCATGGACAAACGCGTAGGGTTGCGTGTAGGGAAATCCGCACGCTTTAAGCCTGAGACGTGACGTCAGCTGGCGTATGCCGGCGAGCCACCGGTTCCATGCCGTCAAGAAAAGCCTCTAGGGAGCAAGTTGTGTACCCGTACCAAGACCGCCACAGGTGGGCAAGTAGAGCATACTAAGGCGATCGAGAGAACCCTCGTTAAGGAACTCGGCAAAATTGCCCCGTAACTTCGGGATAAGGGGCGCCCCACTGGGTGAAGCCGCTAGCCGGCGGAGCTCAGAGGGGCCGCAGTGAATTGGCTCAAGCGACTGTTTACCAAAAACACAGGTCTCTGCTAAGTCGAAAGACGACGTATAGGGGCTGACGCCTGCCCGGTGCCGGAAGGTTAAGTGGAGTTGTTAGCGTCCTTCGGGTCGCGAAGCAGTGAAATGAAGCCCCGGTAAACGGCGGCCGTAACTATAACGGTCCTAAGGTAGCGAAATTCCTTGTCGGGTAAGTTCCGACCTGCACGAATGGCGTAACGACTTGAGCGCTGTCTCAACGAGGGACTCGGTGAAATTGTAGGATCGGTGAAGATGCCGATTACCCGCAGAAAGACGGAAAGACCCCGTGAACCTTTACTGCAGCTTGACATTGGAATCTGGTGCACGTTGCCCAGGATAGGTGGGAGGCTGTGAAGCCGGGACTCTGGTCTCGGTGGAGCCAACCTTGGGATACCACCCTTCGTGTTCTGGGTTTCTAACGCCCGGCCGTGATCCGGCGGGCAGACAGTGTCTGGTGGGCAGTTTGACTGGGGCGGTCGCCTCCCAAAATGTAACGGAGGCGCCCAAAGGTTCCCTCAGCACGATTGGAAACCGTGCGTAGAGTGTAAAGGCACAAGGGAGCTTGACTGCGAGACGGACATGTCGAGCAGGGACGAAAGTCGGGCTTAGTGATCCGGCCGTGGAGAGTGGAATCGCGGTCGCTCAACGGATAAAAGGTACTCCGGGGATAACAGGCTTATCCTCCCCAAGAGTCCACATCGACGGGAGGGTTTGGCACCTCGATGTCGGCTCATCGCATCCTGGGGGTGTAGTAGCTCCCAAGGGTTGGGCTGTTCGCCCATTAAAGCGGTACGTGAGCTGGGTTCAGAACGTCGTGAGACAGTTCGGTCCCTATCTTCTGTGGGCGCTGGACATTTGCGAGGACTCGTCCCTAGTACGAGAGGACCGGGATGAACAGACCTCTGGTGTATCTGTTGTCGTGCCAACGGCATTGCAGGCTAGCTACGTCTGGAAGAGATAACCGCTGAAAGCATCTAAGCGGGAAGCTCGCCTCAAGATGAGATGTCCCACCACCTCGAGTGGGTAAGGCCCCAGGTAGACCACCTGGTTGATAGGCAGGATGTGTAAGCATGGCAACATGTTCAGCAGACCTGTACTAATTGGCCGAGGGCTTGACTTGATCACCCGCGCCGCTATGTAGCTTTCAGGTCCGCGCCGGCTACCGGTGCAAAGGTTTGTGGGCCCCCAGGGGGCTCGCGCGACCTTTCCGGTGGTTATAGCGGAGGGGACACACCTCTTCCCATCCCGAACAGAGAAGTAAAGTCCTCCAGCGCCGATGGTACTTCGGGGGCGACCCCGCGGGAGAGTAGGACGCCGCCGGGATTAGTGAGACGAAGGGGCGGGACGTGGCTGCAAGCCACGTCCCGCCCCTTCGTCGTTTCCCGGCCCGCCGGGCCGGGGCACTTTCTCGACAAACCTCTCGCCCGTCCGCCGCCTCGCCTACTCGCTCCGCTACCCGTGCGCTATGCTTGGCGCGCGAACGCTCGCGATCGCGCGAGGGCGCCGGCCGGCCGGTGCGGCGGTCGCGAGTCGCTGGGGGGCGACCCGGTCTCACGTTCGAGAGGTGCCGCCCCCTCTACGACACGTCAACTTCAAGACCGGAGGGCGGCACGCCGTGGCCAAGGCTCACATCACCTATCTGAGCGACGACGACCGGCAGTTCATCCACGAAAAGACGCTCCAGGTGCTGGCCGAGGTCGGCGTCGCCTACAACTCACCCAAGGCGATCGACCTGCTCGCCGCGGCGGGGGCGCAGGTCGACCGCGAGGCCCTCACCGCCAAGCTCACCTGGGACGTGATCGAGCCGGCCCTGGCGACGGTGCCCAAGCAGATCCTTCTGGCGGGGATCGACCGCGCGCACGACGTCGTGCTCGGCGGCGAGCGCTGGCTGTGCACGAGCGACGGTCTTACCACCTACTGGTACGACGACCTGAGCGGCGAGCGCCGGCCGGGCACGAGCGACGACCTCGCCCTGATCACCCGCCTGTGCGACGCCATGCCCGAGATCGACTACCTCTGGCCGACCCTGCAGAGCGGCGAGGTCGAGGGCGACCTCATGCCGCTGGCCATGCAGGCGACCATGGTGCGCAACTCGGTCAAGCACGTGCAGGACGAGGTGCGCACGCCGCAGATGGTCGGCCCCATCCTCGAGATCTACGAAGCGGCCTGCGGCGCCGCGCTCACCGAGCGGCCCTGCTTCTCGGTGACCAACTGCACGATCGCCCCCCTGCAGCACGACCGCGAGATGACCGAAGCCGGTCTGCAGCTCTGCAAGCGTGGCGTGCCGATCTTCGTGCTGCCCATGCCGCAGGTGGGCACCACCGGCCCGGGGACCGTGCTCTCCGACTGCATCGTCAACATGGCCGAGCTGCTCTCCGGCATCGTGCTCTACCAGCTCGCCGAGCCGGGCTGCGCCACCATCTCAGGCGTGGGCGCCGGTGTCGCCGACCTTCGCACGGGCGGCTACATCGCCGCCGGCCCCGAGATCGGCCTGATCAACATGATCTGCATCGAGATGAGCCGCTTCTACGGACTGCTGACGCAAGCCACGGGCATGTCGTCCGACGCCAAGGCGGCCAACTTCCAGTGCGGCTCCGAGGGCGGCATGACGGCGCTCGTGGCCGCGCTCCTCGGATCGGATTCGCTGATCGCCGCCGGCGGATTCGACGGCGTGCAGCAGTCGAGCCTCGCCAAGATCGTGCTCGACTGCGACCAGATCGGTGCGCTGCGGCGCTACCGCCGCGACGACGCCATCGACGAGGCCCATGCCCTGATCGACGACATCAGGGCGGTCGGCATCGGCGGCCACTTCCTGGGCCGCAAGAGCACGCGGCAGTACGGACGCACCGAGGTGTGGCGGCCGGCCGTGTTCCAGCGCGGCACGTTCGAGGAGTTCAAGGACAAGCCGCTGGTCGAGGCCGCGGTCGAACGCGCCTACGCGGTGCTCGACGCGTGGCAGCCGGCGCCGCTACCCGACGACGTCGACCGCCATATCGATACGGTGATCGCCGACTACGCCGCGACCCTGGAGCGCACCTAGGCCGCCGATTCGACTACGTCGTCTCAGGCCTGCGCGACTTCGTGGCGCGCCTGGTCGCTCGATCTGGCGTAACCTTGGCAGGAACGGGCCGCCACCACAGACTTCAGCGGCACGCGACACGAGACACGAGACACGACCCCGGGGGGAGACGTGGCCAGAGCGAGAGTGCGGTACCTGTCCGACGACGAACGGCAGTTCGTCCACGAGCAGACGATGACGGTGCTCGAGGAGATCGGCATCGCCTTCAACACCGAGAAGGCGATCGACCTGCTCGAGGCCGCCGGGGCGCTCGTCGACCGCGAGACGTTGCGCGCCAGGCTGCCGCGCGACCTGGTCGAGCACTGCCTCGCAACGGTGCCGCGGCGCATGCTGCTGGCCGGGCGCGACCCGCGTCACGACCGGTACCTGGACGACGGCGAGCCGATCGTCTTCTGCACCGACGGCACCGGCACCTACATGTACGACGACGTCACCGGTCGTCGCTGGGAGGGCACCCAGGCCGACCTGCGCGAGGTCATCAGGCTCTTCGAGGGTCTCGAAGAGGTCGACATGAACTGGTGCTCGATCTGCCCGCGCGACGTCGACCCGGCCACATCGGGCCTGCGTATGGCCGCGATCGGCCTTACGGAGAGCGGCAAGCACCTGCAGGACGAGGTCCGCCACCCGGAGCAGGTGCCGGCCTTCGTCGAGATGCTCGAGGCCTTCGCCGGCGCCTCGCTGCACGAGCGGCCCATCTACTCGGTCACCAACTGCACGATCGCGCCCCTGCAGCACGACAAGGAGATGACCGAGGCCGGCATCGAGCTCGCCAGGGCCGGCGTGCCGATCTTCATCATGCCGATGCCGCTCATGGGCACGACTGGGCCGATGAGCGTGCTCGGCACCTGCGTCCTGAACATGGCGGAGCTGCTCAGCGCCGTCGTGCTGTTCCAGCTCGCGGCGCCGGGCTGCTCGCTGGTGTCGGCCATCGGCTCGGCCGCGGCCGAGATGCGTAGCGGCCTCTACCTGTGCGGCGCCCCCGAGGTCGCCCTCATCAACCTGATCTGCATCGAGATGAGCCACCACTACGGGCTGCGCACCATGGGCAGCGCCGTCACCACCGACGCCAAGGCGAGCAACCTGCAGGCCGGCGCCGAGGGCATGATGACCGGCTTGAGCGCGGCGCTCGCCGGCTCGGAGTGCATCCTCGCCTTCGGCCTGCTCGACGGGGCTCAGTCGGTGAGCCTGGCCAAGGCGGTGCTCGACAACGACACGGTGGGCGCCATCCGCCGCTACGTGCGCGACGATCCGATCGACGAGTCGACGGCGCTGATGGACGACATCCGCGAGGTCGGTATCGGCGGCCACTTTCTGGGAGCGCGCAGCACGCGCCGGTTCCTGCATCAGGGCGAGCTCTGGAACCCTCGCATGTGGCAGCGGGCTCCGTTCGAGAGCTACGCCGGGCGCACCCTGGTCGACGAGGCCGCCGCGCGGGCGCGCGAGATCATCGCGTCGCGGCCGGCCGCGCCCGTCGACGAGGCGGTGCTGGCCAAGGTGGAGCGGGTGATCGCCTCGTACCGCGCCGCCGTGGTCTGACGCCGTCGGGGCCGAGCGACGGCGCACGTGGAAGGGCCGCGCAGAGCGGACGAGCCGCCGGTCGTGGTCGAGCGCGGCGACGGACGCTCGGGCGAGCTTGCGCTGCTGCGCCGCGGCGACGAGCTGCAGATCGTGTGCAACGGCGCCTTCGTGATCGCGAGCTCCAACGAGCGCTCGAGCCGCGCGCTGATCGCCGCGGCGCGCCCGTACCTGCCCGACCGGCCGCTCGACGTCCTGATCGGCGGTCTCGGCATGGGCTACGCGCTCGACGAGGCCCTCGACCTGCCGGCTCTGCGGGGCGTGACGCTGGCCGAGTACGAGCCACTCATCGTGGAGTGGTTCACGACGCACATGCGGGAGCGGGCGGCGCGCGTCGAGCGCGACGCCCGCTCCCGCATCGTCGTCGCCGACGTGCGCGACCTGCTCGCCGGCGGGGCGCGCTACGACCTGATCGCGCTCGACACCGACAACGGGCCGCGGTGGCTGATCAGGGCCGGCAACGCCGGCCTCTACGAGGCCGACGGCCTGCGCCAGACGGCAAGCGTCGTGCGGCCCGACGGGGTCGTCGTGTTCTGGTCGCCCGAGCGCTACGCGGCCTTCGAGTCCGCCCTCGAAGGGGCATTTGGGGCGGTGAGCGCGGCGCCGGCGCGCGACGTCGTCGAGGGGCGTCCGATCGACTACGTCATGTACGTCTGTCGCGAGCCGCGGCCGGCGGGGAGTGAGGTCCGGGCCGTTGCGGGGGAGTGTGGGCCTGTGTAGGGTTGCCGGCGAAGGACCGACCGCGAAAGGAGCGAGCGTTCGTGCGCATCACCTGGGACCAGCCAGACGACATCGCCTTCGCGCTGCTCGAGGAGCACCCCGACGCCGACCCGCTCGATCTGAACTTCGTGACGCTGCACGAGTGGATCGTCGCGCTGCCCGACTTCGACGACGACCCCGAGGCCGCCACCGAGGGCAAGCTCGAGACCATCGTCCTGGCCTGGCATGCCCAGCTCTGACGATGTCATCGGGCTGTTCCCGCTGCCGCTGGCCCTGCTGCCCGGCGAGATCCTGCCGCTGCACATCTTCGAGGAGCGCTACAAGGCGCTGATCGGCGATTGCCGGGCGGCGGGCGACGTCTTCGGCGTGGTGTTCACCGACGACGACGAGATGGCGGCCAAGGGCTGCACGGCCGCGGTCCACGAGGTCATCGAGGAGCTCGACGACGGACGCCTGAACATCCTGGTCGAAGGTCGCGACCGGTTCTCGGTCGACGAGCTGATCGCACCGGCCGACCCCGAGGCCGAGTACCTGCGCGCCAGCGTCACGCTGTACGACGACCTGGACGGCGCCGTGGCGCCGCAGCAGATCGCCGAGGACCTGGCGCAGACACTCTTCCGGCGCATGGTCGCGCTCATGGGCGTCGACGAACCCCGCGTGCCGCGCGGCGAGCGGCCCCTGTCGTTCCGCCTGGCCTCGGCCGTCGATTTCGGCCAGCCGCTCAAGCAGCGGCTGCTCGAATCGCGCTCCGAGGCGGAGCGGCTCGACCTGCTGATCGCCGTCATGAAGGCCCTGATCCCGGGCCTCGAGCTGCGCAAGCAGCGCGAGCAGGCCATTCGCGGCAACGGCAAGGGTTACTAGGCGCGACACGTAGTCGCGCCCGCCTGAGCGGCGACGACGAAGTCGTTTCGACGGCCTAGGGCACCAGGACGATCTTGCCGAAATGGTGGCCGGCGAGCAGCTCGTGGGCCTCGCGCGCCTGTGAGAGCGGCACGACCCGACCGACGACCGGCCGCAGCTCGCCGCGCTCGACTATGGCGGCTACCCCGCTCAGGATCTCGGCCACGCCGGCTCGCCCGGCGTTGCTCGAACTGCCGAACAGGAGCGCGGCGTCGACCGCGATGGCGGGCCCGGTGGGGATCTCGACCGTGGGCTGCGGGCCCCCGCCGATGCAGGCGATACGCCCACCGCGGGCGATCATGGCGAGGTCGGCGACCAGGTTAGCTGACACGACGAGCTCGAGGATGACGTCGACGCCCTTGTCGGCGGTGAGGCGCTTGACCTCGGTCACCACGTCGGCGGCGCGGCGGTCGATGACCTCGTCGGCGCCCAGCTCGCGCACGCGCGCGGCGGCATCGGCGCCGCCGACCGTGGCCAGCACGCGTGCGCCACGGGCGTGGGCGAGCTGCACGGCCGCGCTGCCTACGCCGCCCGCGGCTCCCTGTACGAGCACGGTCTCGCCGGCGGTGAGGGCCGCGCGGCGCACCAGCCCGTACCAGGCCGTCGAGAAGGCGAGGCCCAGGGCGGCGGCTTCCTCGAAGCTCACGTTGGCGGGCTTGCGGACCGCCTGGACCGGCGCGATCAGCGCGTACTCGGCATAGCTGCCCTCGCTGCCGATGCCCAGGCCGGTGAAGAAGACCTCGTCGCCCGGCCCGACACCCCGCACGTCGGTGCCGACGGCCTCGACGACGCCGGCGCCGTCGGAACCCAACGTCTTGGGCGGCTGCCTGGGGGTGGGGAAGCTGTCGGCGCGCACGGCGGCGTCGACCGGATTGACGGCCGCCGCCCTGACGTGCACCAGCACCTGCCCGGGGCCGGGCGTCGGCGTCTCGACGTCTTCGTAGACCAGGACCTCGGGACCGCCGTACCCATGGATGCGAACCGCCTTCATCGCTGGCTCCCCTCGTTTGCTCGCGGGCGTGGCCGCCGCCCGCGCCGGTCATTCCCGGCGTCGCGACATCCCACGCCCGCGAGCCCCCGGCTCTCGCTCGAGCCTCGGGTCATCGCGCGAGACTGCGGCTATCGCTCGAGCCGTGGACGGGAGTGCAGGCGCGTGGCGACCCGCGCGCCGTACCAGGCGATGAGGGCCAGCACGGCGAGCAGGATGACGAAGGGCAGGATGACGCCGAACCCGACGACGATGGCTGCGAAGCCGGCGGCCAGGTGGCGCCACGACGACGAGAGGGCTGCGAGGAACGAGTTGCGGTGATGCGCCACGGTGTGCGGCGCGCGCTCGGAGATCGACACGGTGAGGGTGCCGTAGGTGACCTGCTGGCGGAGCGCCTTGAGCTCGCCGCGGAGCTCCTCGACCCTAAGCTCGGTGGCGTCGATGCGGGTCTGCACGGCCAGGGCCTCACTCACCGTCGTGGCGCGGGCGAGGAAGCCGGTCAGGCGACGGTCGACCCGCTGCGCCTGGGTGAGCCGGGCGTTCAGATCGACGGCTCGGGAGGTGACGTCGGTGGCGCTCGTCTGCACGCTCTGCACACGCCCCAGCGAGCCGAACTGCTGGATCGCCGCGTCGTAGACGCCGGCCGGGACACGCACGGTGATCTCCGCGTAGGGCTGCGACGCCCCTTGCGAGCTCGACACCTGGCTCGTCAGCACGTAACCGCCGTAGCCGCTCGTGAGCGCGACCACACGTGCCGCGGCGCGAGGCACGGCGCCCTTGCTGACGATGACGGTCATCTCGCCGGTGCGTACCAGGAACCGGCCCGCCTGGAGCGGCGCGAGGTCGCTCGCGATGTCCGACGAGGATGCGGGCGTGGTGTGCGCCGTCCCCGCGCCCGAGGAAGCAGGGGCCGCCCCCGCGTCCGAGGAAGCCGGGGCCATCCTGGTCGCGCCGTTCGAGGCATCGGATCCGATCGTCGCCGGCAGCGCAGCGACCATGCCGCTGCCGGCGGAGGAACCTCCGCTGGAGCCGGAGCCGCGCGACACGAGGCCGGCCGCGGCGGCGGCGCCGACGAGCAGCACTACGACCGCGCCGCCCACGATCAGCAGCCGGCGATGGCGGTGAAAGAGGCGTGACATGGCTTCGTCCCCTTGTCCAAAGGAAGATACGGTCGCTCAGGGAGACGCGCGCCGGGCGCCGCGGGTTCGCGTCTCGCGACGCGGTCGCCTAAAGCGCGAAGCCCGGCGGGGCGATACAGGGGACATGCTGCCCGTCTACAGTCACGAGGCCCGGACGTACCGCTGGCCGTACGCCACGATCACGCTCATCGGCATCAACGTGCTCGCGTTCGTGTTCGAGCTGTCGGTCGGCGCGCGCTTCGTCCCGTTCCTGCAGGAGTGGGGTCTCGTGCCGGCGCGCGTGAACGCCGAGGTCACGAGCCACAACCTGCTCACGCTGGTCACGGCCATGTTCCTGCACGTCGGCTGGATCCACCTGGTCGGCAACATGTGGTTCCTGTTCGTCTTCGGCGACGCGGTCGAAGACGCGTTCGGGTGGCGCTGGTTCGTAGCGATCTACCTGCTGTCCGGCTTCTTTGCCAACATCGCCTTCATGGTCGCGACCTCCTCCTCGTCGATCCCGGCGATAGGTGCCAGCGGGGCCATCGCCGGCGTCATGGGGGCGAGCCTCGTGCTGTGGCCCACGGCGCGCCTCAAGATCTTCACGATCCTCCTCATGGCCTGGGCGTTCTACCTCTGCTACGAAGTGCTCGTGGCGGTCGGCACGCCCTCGATCGTGCTGGGCGGTTCCGTGCTGTTCGTGCTGTCGATGATCGGCAGCGTGGTCTGGTATGCGGCCGGGCGCCAGCGCAAGACCGGCCAGGGCTTCGTGTACACGCTGTTCGTCGCCGTGACGCTGCCGGCCTGGGTGGTGCTCGGCCTGTTCTTCCTCACGAACCTGTGGAGCGGCGCGCTGTCGGTCGTGAGCCCGGCCTACGGCGGCGCGGTCGGCTGGTGGGCCCATATCGGCGGCTTCGTGGCCGGCGCCATCCTTGCCAAGCTCTTTCCGAAGCACCCGATCGTGCTGGCCAAGCGCGCCCTGCTGGGGTGACCGTGGTCATGCCTGACGACACCGCGGGGTCGACATGAGCCGGTCGCTGGGCTGCCCGCACTGTCGCGCCGAGTTCTCGTTCGACGACTGGGCCCGGGCGAGGTCGTGTCCGTCGTGCCGGCGCTCGCTGAGCTTCTTCGAGGCCAGCGCGGCCGCACCGCCGGCGTCTCCAGGCGAGACGCCG
>DATIYD010000404.1:0-2055 GCA_035517975.1 Thermoleophilia bacterium
GGCCGGCGTCGCCGGCCGCGACGACGGCGACGACTACCGTGCCATCGCCCGCATCCTGCGCGAGGCGCGCGACGAAAACCCCCCGGCGCGCTTTCTGACCACCATCGTCGGCGGCACCGACGGCCTCGTCATCGCGGTCGACGGCGAAGAAGAGGCGGGTCAGCACTCGCCCTTCGGCGAACCGGTGCTGGTCGACGACGAGCTGCAGTCCGTCTTCGCCGGCCGACAGCTCGACATCAACGTGGTGCTCGTCGACGAATGGGGCGCCTGGGTGTCGGGCGTCGCGCCGCTGCGCGACGAGGCCGGCCGGATCGTCGCCGTCGTGAACGCCGACCTGCCGGCCGACGTCTCGATCCGCCTCGAAGGCCTCCGCGGCAACCTCTCCGAGACCTTCGCCTCGCTCGTTCATTCGGCCGCCCTGCGGTTCAGCCGGGCCGAGGTCGACGCCATCACCGACGGCCTCACCGGCGTCTACAACCACCGCCATCTGCACGAGCGGCTCGCCGAAGAGGTCGAGAGCGCCGCCGAGCGCGGGGCCGAGCTCACCCTGCTGTTCCTCGACCTCGACCACTTCAAGGAGTTCAACGACCGCTACGGCCACAGCGCCGGCGACACCGCCCTGCGCGGCGTGGCGCAGATCATCGAGAGCTCCATCCGTCACGTCGACCTCGCCGCGCGCTACGGCGGCGAAGAGTTCGCCGTGATCCTGGTCGACACCGACGCCGCCGCCGGCCGGCGCATCGCCGAGCGCATCCGGCGGCGCATCGCCCGCGACCGCCACGCCGGCGCCGGACGCCTCTCGATCAGCATCGGCATGGCCACGTACCCGGACGACGCCGACTCCGCCGAGGCCGTGCTCGAGCGCGCCGACGCCGCCATGTACGAGGCCAAGCGCCTCGGCCGCGACCGCGTCGTGGCCCACGCGGCGCAAGGCTAACGCGACCATCGCGGCTCACGCCGCGCACATCCAGCCGCGCTGCTCACACCGGAGTCTGAGTCTCCTCGGCGTCTGGGTATCATGCTGGAGTGCCCTGCGGCTCCACATCGCTCTGTTGCCGGCCACCGCGAGCGCACGCTTCCGGACGAGCGCAGGTCCACCACGTCGAGATGAGGGCAGGCAGATGACAGACAGAGTCAGGCAGATCCTTTCCTGGTACAGCTCCGAGAGCCCGGGGATCCAGGCCAACCTCTACCGCTTCCTCATGAGCGGCCGTCTGGCCGGCACCGGCAAGATGGTCATGCTGCCGGTCGACCAGGGCTTCGAGCACGGCCCGGCGCGCAGCTTCTCGCCCAACCCCGACGGTTTCGACCCGCGCTACCACTTCCAGCTCGCGATCGACGCCGGCTGCAACGCCTACGCGGCGCCGCTCGGCTTCATCGAGGCCGGGGCGGCGGAGTACGCCGGCCAGATCCCGCTGATCCTGAAGGTCAACAACCACGACCTGCTCTACACCGACGCCGAGGCGCCGCTGCCGGCCGTCACGGCCGGCGTCGCCGACGCCCTGCGCCTGGGCTGCAACGCCATCGGCTTCACCATCTACCCCGCCTCCGGCGCGCGCACCGAGATGTACGAGGAGCTGCGCGAGCTGGCGGCCGAGGCGAAGTCGGTCGGGCTGGCCGTGGTCGTCTGGTCGTATCCGCGCGGCGGCGAGTTGCCCAAGGACGCCGAGACGGCGGTCGACGTATCGGCCTACGCCGCCCAGATCGCGGCCCAGCTCGGCGCCCACATCATCAAGGTCAAGCCGCCGACCAGGGCACCGTGGGACCAGAAATCGGCCGAGGCCTACGAGAAGGCCGGCATCAAGGTCGACACGCTCACCGATCGCGTGAAGGCCGTCATCCAGGGCGCCTTCGGCGGCCGGCGCATCGTCATCTTCTCGGGCGGCGAGGCCAAGGGCGTCGACGCCGTCCTCGAGGAGAACCGCCAGTGCGCCGCCGGCGGCAGCTTCGGCACGATCATGGGCCGCAACTCGTTCCAGCGCGCCCACGACGACGCCGTCAGGCTCTTGAACGACGTGATGGACATCCACGCCGCGGCGCCGGCCCCCGGCGCGG
>DATIYD010000405.1:0-2547 GCA_035517975.1 Thermoleophilia bacterium
GGGGCGATGCCCCCCGCGTACAGCTCGGCGAACAGATCGTCGACGTGCGCGAAGGCGTCGCCGGCGGCGTTCATAAGACCATGCCCGTCAGCCGCCGCCGGCAGCGGTCATGAAACCACGGCTTTCACCCGCCGGCGGGCACTGGGCGCGCAGCGTAGCCACGCATACCTTACACGGCGACGACACAGTCGATCGCCGGCGCTAGACCGGCCGGCCGAGTGGCCGCGGATGCTTGGGCTCGTAGAGCGAGAGCGTGCCGGCGCCCGGCACCTTCATGGTGATCACGGTGCCCCAGTCGCGCTCGCTGGGCTCGTCGACGAACTCGACGCCCCTGGCGCGTAGATCGGCCACGGTGGTCTCGAGGTCGTCGCAGGTGAGGTAGAGCTCGTGGCTGACCTCGCCGGTCGTGGGGTGAGCGGCCAGCTCCGCCGGCGGCAGCGCGAAGATCAGCCAGCCCCCGCCGGCGTCGATCGACGGCAGTTCGAGCACGTCGCGCAAGAAGCGGCGTGTCGCCTCGGCGTCGGGCGCGAAGACGATGACGTGCGCGCCGTCGATCATGAGCGCCTCGCGACGAGCCTAGCGGGACGCGTTCTTGCCGCCTGGCCGAGCCGAACCTGCCTTCTCGCTCTGCGAGCGCAGGCCGGCGATCAGGCCGCCGGCCGTGGCCGCCACCGCGACGACCACGGCGGGCACCAGGAGCACCGCCTTGCGGGCGTTGGCCATGGTCGGATTGTCCGCGGCCGCGGCTTCGGTCATGTCGCCGCGCAGCGTGTCGAAGGCCTTGCCGAGCTCGCTCCGCTCGGACGCGATGTCGCCGGCGATCTGGTCGGGGCTGCGCTGCGGGGTCTTGTCGGCCATTACCGAGCCTCCTCGTCGTGGGGCGGCGTCGCCGGTGGCGGGGTGGCCGGCGGAGTAGTCGGCGGCGGTGTGGCCGGCGGCGTCGCGGTCGGAGAGGTCGGCGGCGTGGCGGATGGCGTGGTCGGGGGTGCCGCGGAAGGCGGCGTCGCCGGCGCGCCGAGCGGGGCCGGTGCCAGACCGGCATCGGGCGCCGTCACGCCGCGCCGGTCCTTGCCGTTGCGCTTGGGCGTGAGGTCGCTCACGGTCTGCTGCATCTTGGTCTTGAGCGTCTCGGTCGTCGCCTTGGCCTCGGCAATGGCCCTCTCGGGCTTCAGTGTCTTGGCCTTGCGCATCCGGCTGCGGCCGACGAGCACGAGGATGAGGACGATCAGCAGCAAGGCGGCCGTCACGATCAGCAGCGACAGCCACAGCGGCAACCAGATGTAGAGCACGACGGCGATCGTCGCGAGGGCGAAGCCCAGCAGGTAGAGCGCGAGCACGCCGGCGCCGACGAACATGCCGATGGCACCGCTGTACTGCTGGCCCTTGCGCTTGAGCTCGGCGGTGAGGAGCTCGACGTTGAGCTCGACGAGGCGCTGGCTGCGCGCCTTGATCTCGGCGGCCGACGCGTTCAATCGATCACGAAGGCCCATGACTGCCACCCTTCATCTCAGGTTCCCCTCCCCGTCTCGGTCCCGCGGGTGTCCCACCTCTCACCGCGAGCCTCGGCCACGACCGTACCCGTACCGGTCCTCGGCTAATCAGCCACGCCCGGCCTCGTTTCTCGAAGCCTGGCCGTGGCAATCGTGTCATCACGGCATCGGCTCTGCTTCTCTCGGCCGGAACGCCCGCACGGGAGCAGACTATCAAACGCGGAGGGTGAACATGGCCGATACGTTCGGATTGGGCGACGAGGTGGCCGCCGACGGACGGTTCGTGCGGCAGGAGAGCGTCTTTCGCCGCTGGGTGACGGCGGACGGCGGCTCCGGGTTCCCGGTCGAAGCCGGACGCTATCACCTCTACGTCAGCCTGGCCTGCCCGTGGTCGCACCGCGCGGTGATCGTGCGTGCCGTCAAGGGCCTCGACGAGGCCGTCGGCATCTCCTACGCGGCGCCGTTTCGCGACCAGCGCGGCTGGGCCTTCACCGGCGAGCGCTTCACCGAGCCGGCGACGGGCCTGTCCGGCTCCTGCACCGATCAGGTCAACGGGTTCGCGTTCCTGCGCGAGGCTTACGCCGCGACCGAGCCGTCGTTCGGCGGCCGCGTCACCGTGCCGGTCCTCTGGGACACGAAGACCGGCCAGATCGTGAGCAACGAGTCGGCCGATATCGTGCGCATGTTCAACGCCGCCCTCGATCCCGTCGCCCGAGACCACGTCGATCTCTACCCGCCGGCGCTGCGTGGCGAGATCGACGAGCTCGACGCCTTCGTCTACGACACCGTGAACAACGGCGTCTACAAGGCAGGTTTCGCCCGCAGCCAGGCCGCCTACGACGAGGCCTTCGCCGCGCTGTTCGCGGCTCTCGACGAGCTCGAGACGCGCCTTGCCGGGCGTCGCTACCTGCTGGGCGGCGCGGTCACCGAGGCCGACTGGCGCCTGTTCCCGACCCTCGTGCGCTTCGACGCCGTGTACTACAGCCACTTCAAGTGCAACTTGCGGCGCATCGTCGACTACCCCCATCTGTGGCGCTACACCCGCGAGCTCTACGGC